>CAIPNM010000137.1 GCA_903866395.1 uncultured bacterium | reverse complement strand
TACGGCTTTGTTGGCCTGAATGGTCCGTATCGCCTCGATACCGACCACGATCTCAACCTCGATGAGGAAGCGGTCAATCCGTACGCGGTCGGCTTCGAGGTCGAAGGCATCGACGTGGCCTTCGTCCTGCACCTGGAGAACCTTGCCGAGCCTGCTGAGGACGACGTGCCCGGTATCATCGATCCGCGCGGCTGGGTGAGCGTGAGCGGCACCGCCCGCCGCGCCACCGAGGTCGGGCTCGACGTCATCAGCATGAACGCCGATGACCTGAAGCTTGAGCTCAACCTGGGCACCGACAACCGCACGGTGGTCGATTTTGGTGGTCCGATGGAAGCACCGCCGGCCGACGCCGACGATGCCGCGCCCGATGACGCGCAGGCGACCGAAGCGGCCACCGGTCCTGCACCGCTCACCGTCTTCACGGGCGGCCTCACCGAAGACGGCGACGATGAGTCGATCACACTCGACTTCTCGGGCGACCGTGGCACGTTGATCCGCGCCTCCGGCAATCTCACCATTCAGGTCGCCGACTTCTTCTACGTCACCGGCTCGCTGGGCTTCGAGAAGTCCACGCAGGACCTGGTGCTGGCGGATGGCACCGAGGTTCGGGTCGACACGCTGATGTTTGGCGGCCAGGACCTGTATGCCTTTGCCGGTATTGACGGCCCCTACTGGCAGGACACCGACGGCGATGGTCGCATCACCAGTGCCGATGAGCCCGAAAGCGACGCGCTGGGCCTTGCGATCGGCAATGCGCAGTTTGGTCTGGTCATTGGCAGCGCCTCGCCTGAGCAGGCTGACATCGCGGGCATGAACTGGGTGACCGCGAAGGCCGCCGCCGACTCGGTCGAACTGGTTGGTGTGGAAGGCCTGACACTTGCTGCCCGCGATCTCGCGCTCGACATCAATCTGGTGAGCGGCGTGGGCGCTGGGCTTGATGCCGATCGCAAGGTGATCGACTACACCGCCGAGGGCTTCGAGCTCGAGGTGCTGACCGGCACTGGCAAGTCGCTTGCGATGGACGCGCCAGGTGAAAAAGGTCAGCTGGTACGCGCCTCGGGCGCGGTCGACCTGTCAGTGGGCGGCTTTGTTGAGCTGAGTGGCTCGCTCGCCTTCGAGCGGGCGCGGCAGGTGGTCACGCTCACCGACGGCACGAAAGTGCAGACCGAGATGATCACCGTCGGCGGCACCGATCTGGACGGCTTTGTCGGCATCGGTCCGTACGGCGACGACACTGACGGCGACGGTGTATTCGAAAAGAGCGAAATCAATCCCGACGCCCGCGGCTTCGGTGTGCGCGACGTCGAGTTCGGCGTAGCGCTCTTCAAGGGTCAGGGTGATTACGCCGATTCGCGCTGGGTGACCGCCACGGGCGTGGTGGGTGGTGTGGACGTGATGCTCGGGCTCCCCGAGAGCCTGCGCTTTGACATCCATTCGCTGGGGCTATCGGCGAATCTGGTCAGCCATGAGGCGCCGGTGCTGAGCGGTCCGGCCGTGTCACTGCCGCCTGCACTGACGCTCGAGAGCAGCACTGGGGCAATTGAATTCGCAGCGGGTAGTTTCGTGGGCAGCATGCCCGACGAGGCGGTCACGCTCACCCTTAAACCTTCGGCTGGCACGCTCACGCTTGCGGGCTCGGATCTGCCGCTGTCACGCACGGCAACCGAGACGCGCACTCAGACCGCAAGCTTTGCGCTCACCGGCAACTTCGCGGTGGGCGATGTCATTCGTATCGAAGGCATTGCAGGATCGGCGGCAGCTGAGGGCGAAGCGGGCGGCGGTGAGCCCCAGGCGTTCGAATACACCGTGACCGGCGAGGATCTGCTCGAGCATGACGCCGAGGGCGAGATCGTCGGTGCGGCGCCCGTGACATTGGCCCTGCGTCAGATCGCGGCGTCGATTCGCGAGGCCATCAACAACAGCGACGACGAGTCGATTCAGTTCATCGCCTCGGCCTGGTTCGCAGGCATCCCGTTTGATGCGCAGGGTAAACCGATTCCGGGCGCTGAAGCGCCGGATCTCGGTACGCTCATCGTGCTCCAGGGGGTTGAGCCCGGTATCGATCACGGCTTTGCGCTGGCTGTCAGCGTCGAGTCCGATGAAGGCGCGGTGCTGCGCCTGGAAGCCGAGCAGACCCTGCCCGAAACGCTCGCCACCGACAAGCGCGCAGGCGATAACTTGAGCGCTGGCATTGCGCGGCTCACGCTCGCTGGCCCGATCTGGGCGATTGATGACTGGCTTGCTCAGCATGCTCCGATGCGCTTTGCGGCGGCGTCGGGTGCGGCAACGGATGCGCGACTGGATGTCACGCTTGCAAGTGGTGCGGCTGAGGCCGTGGCCTATGCAGCCATCACCGCATCGGAAGGCACCACGCCCGACGAGTATCCGATTGATCATGTCGCAGACGATCGGCCCGATACCTTCTGGAGAATCGAGGAAGGCGAGGGCGCGGGCTTTACGGTGTCGCTTGATCAGGAAACGGTATTGAACGGCCTGCGGCTCACGTCGGTTGCAAGCGATGATCTCTGGCAGTTCGACCCCAAGACCTTTGAGGTCTACGGTTCGAATGAAGGCGAAGCGTGGGAGAGCGACAGCTGGACGCTGGTCGGCGAGGGCGATACGGGCCTGAGCAATGTTCGCGGCGCCAGCAGCGAGGCGCGCTTTGGCAACGCCATGGCCTATCGCTACTACAAGGTGGTGTTCACCGAGACGAAGGGCAGCTTCGACGGCGACAGCTATCTGCAACTAGCCGAAGCGCGGCTCTTCCAGGCGCAGGGCGCGAACTGGCGGGTTGAATCGAGCCTGCATCTGGATGGTGGAAAGGCGCTGCCGGCAGGCTTTACCGCAGGCGGCATCGCGCCGGTGGTCGAGGCCCTGACCGGCAAGTTCTGGATCAAGGCCAATGCGCCTGCCAATCTTAAATTCAACGACCTGTCTCTGGGCCTTGCTGGCTCAAGTGTGACCGAGGCGCAGAACACGCTGAGCCTTGCGATCGACGTGCCGCTCGACGAAGACGGACGGCCGATCGGAAGCTTTGCGCTTCGTAACGTGCCCGCGGCAAGCGACGTGCAGATCACCGAGCGCGCGGGTCTGATCAAGGGCGGCGGCCTCACCTTCACGGGTTCACCCGAGGCGATCGCCGCGCTTCTCAAGACGCCCAATGTGCTCTTCTACACGGGCGCCCTCACCGACGTGGCCGTGAAGTTGACGGCCACCGCCACGGGTGCGTCGTTTGCCACGGCAATCACGCTGGCCGCCGATCAGGTGATCGATTACGCAGACCGCTCCACCTACAACGACCAGGGCGAGGTGATCACCGACGACAACCGTGCGCTCGAAATCGCCACCGGCACCGGACAGTCGCTCAGCTTTGATTTTGACGGCAG
>CAIPNM010000136.1 GCA_903866395.1 uncultured bacterium | reverse complement strand
GGAGACCAAAACCAGCAGCAGATCATTTTCGCCGAGCGACTGCGCCGCTTGGAGAATCTGCCGCGCAGCCGCCTCGCCCGCCTCGTCAGGAACCGGATGGCCAGCCTCCACGACGCGGAGCCGCTCGCAGGCCGCGCCATGCCCATAACGCGTGACCACCACGCCCGACAACGGGCAATCGGCCGGCCAGTGTGCTTCAACCGCGCGCGCCATGCTGGCAGCGGCTTTTCCGGCACCCACCACCAGCGTGCGGCCAAAGCGCCGGAGTTGCTGCGGATCAGGCAGGTGCGAGGGCAGCACCTTTGCAGGATCCGCGGCTGCGACCGCCGCGGCAAAGCTCGCTGCGAGCAGCCCCGAAGGATCGGCCGCGCTCAATCCGCGTAGATGCCGGCCTGTTTGATCAGCGGCGCCCATTTGGTGATCTCGGCAGCCAGGTGCGCGCGAAGCGCATCGGGCGCAGCCTTGGCCTCGGCCACAGGCTCTGTGCCAAGCTCAGCGAAACGTTTGACGATGGCCGGATCCTTAAGAGCCTGCCTGAGCCCGGCGACCAACCGGTCGACGACTGCCTTGGGCGTTCCCTTGGGCGCATAGAGGCCGTGCCAGACCGAGACGTCAAAGTCCTTGAGGCCACTCTCAGCGAGCGTGGGCAGCTCGGGCAGGATGGAGAGCCTGGTGGACGAAGTCACAGCCAGCGCGCGCACCTTGCCGGCCTTGATCTGCGGCACGGTGTTGGTGGTCTGGTCGCACAGCATGTCGACCTGGCCGCCCAGCAGATCGGCGAGCGCGGGCGCGGTGCCCTTGTAAGGCACGGTCGTGAGGTCGGTAGCGATCGCGCTCATGAACAGGAGGCCACAAAGATGCGAAGCCGACCCGATGCCCGCGTTCGCAAGACTCACCTTGGCCGCGTTCTGCTTGAGGTAGGGCATCAACTCCTTCACGTCTTTTACCGGCAGCGCGGTCTTTACGAGAAGCGTCATCGCGACTTCATTGATGAGCCCCACGTACTCGAAATCCTTGAGGGGATCGAACGCGAGCTTGCGGTAGAGCGCAGGGGCAGTCGCCATGCCAATGTGATGCACCAGCAGGGTGTAGCCATCCGGGGTCGCGCGCGCGACCTTGGCAACGCCAATGGTGCCGCCCGCGCCGGCCGCGTTGTCGACCACGAAATTGGCACCCTGGACCGAGCGGCCCATGGCATCGGCCATGCTGCGTGCCACGATGTCAGTGGGGCCGCCGGCCGCAAACGGCACGACGATGGTGACCGGGCGCGTGGGGTACTGCTGGGCCAACGCGGCCCCGCTGGCCAGGGCCAGCGTTGCGACTGCCCCGAGCGACACGAAAAACTGACGAACCATTTGAAACTCCTTGATCGAGATCACCCCGAGTATGCCAAAGCCTTGCTCGCGGACAAGCGTGGTGCAGGAACGGGTGCCGGAAGACCTTGCGCCCGATCAAGCGCGGCGGCGGCGCCGCGCGGTTGAAGGCGGCCCCTCTGCTCAGCCCCGCAGGGCTGCTTCGATCGCGCGGCCCACGTCCGCGGTGCCGGCAGTGCCGCCCATGTCGGGCGTACGAGGCCCGCCCCCGGTGACGGTTTCGATGGCACGCACAATCGCATCATGCGCCGCCGGATAACCCAGGTGATCGAGCATCATCGCGCCGCACCAGATCTGGCCAATCGGGTTGGCGACGCCCCGGCCGGCGATGTCGGGCGCCGACCCGTGAACCGGCTCGAACAAGGACGGGAATTTACGCTCCGGATTAATGTTGCCCGACGGCGCAATGGCGATGGTGCCGGTGCAGGCGGGCCCCAGATCGGACAGGATGTCGCCAAACAGATTGCTCGCAACAACCACGTCGAACCAGTGGGGATTGCGGACGAAATGCGCGGTGAGGATGTCGATGTGGAACTTATCGAGGGTGACATCGGGGTAAGCAGCGCTCATTTCCGCCACCCGCTCATCCCAATAGGGCATGGAGATAAAGATGCCGTTCGATTTGGTGGCCGACGTGAGTTTGCGGCGCGGTCGGCGGCGGGCCAGTTCAAACGCGTAGCGCAACACCCGGTCGACGCCGGTTCGGGTAAACACCGACTCCTGCAGCACGAATTCGCGCTCGGTGCCCGCGAACATCTTGCCGCCCACGGACGAGTACTCGCCTTCGGTATTTTCGCGGACCACATAAAAATCGATGTCGCCGGGCTTGCGGTCAGCAAGCGGGCAAGGCACACCGCGCATCAGACGGACCGGCCGCAGATTGATGTACTGATCGAACTCGCGCCGCATCAGAAGGAGCGACCCCCAGAGGGAGATATGGTCGGGCACGGTTGCGGGCCAACCCACCGCGCCGTAGAAGATCGCGTCGTGTCCGCCGATTTTTTCCTTCCAGTCGGCCGGCATCATCTGGCCGTGTTTGGCGTAGTAGTCACAACTCGCGAAATCGAAGTGATCGAATCGCAGGTCGATGCCAAATTGCCGGGCTGCGGCGTCAAGCACGCGCAAGCCCTCCGGAACAACTTCCTTGCCGATCCCGTCACCGGGGAGCACTGCGATGCGATGGGTAGTCATCTTGGGGGTTCCATGAGGCGGTTCAGAAAGTTCGCCATCGTACCCGCCCGGGAGGGCGAGCGCCTGCTGCCGGGCCCGCTTTTTCCCCCTGATCTGGGCAGGGCTGGCGAAGCCCCGTAAACTCTGCTCCCGGTGATTATCCGACTGCCATCAAGGAGACTTTTCATGTTTCGAACTCTGGCGAAGACCCTCGCCCTAGCGGCCGCGCTCGCGGCGCCCGCCGTGGCGCTGGCTGGCCCCACTGTCGATGCAATCAAACAGCGCGGCGCCCTCCGCTGTGGCGTCAATACCGGACTCCTGGGCTTTTCAGCGCCCGACAGCGCCGGCCGCTGGAACGGCATCGATGCCGACTTCTGCCGCGCGGTTGCCACCGCCATCCTGGGTGACCCCACCAAGGTTCAATACGTTCCCACCAACGCGCAGACCCGCTTCACGGCGCTGCAGTCGGGGGAAATCGACCTGCTGTCGCGTAACACCACCTGGACTTCTTCGCGCGACGCCACCCTGGGCTCGGTATTTGCCGGCACGCTGTTTTATGACGGCCAGGGCTTCATGGTGAAGAAATCAAGCGGCGTCACCAAGGCAGCCGACCTGAACGGCGCAACCGTCTGCGTTCAGCCCGGCACCACCACCGAGCTCAACCTCAACGACTATTTCCGCACCAAGAAAATGACCTTCAAGCCGGTGGTGATCGCCGAGCTGAACCAGATTGAGCAGGCTTTCTTTGCCGGCCGCTGCGATGTCTACACCACCGACATCTCGGGCCTGGCCGCCACCCGCCTGAAAGCGCCCAAGCCCGATGATTACCTCATCCTGCCCGAGGCGATCTCCAAGGAGCCGCTCGGCCCGATGATCCGCCGCGGTGACTGGGAGTTCCTCACGATCGTGAAGTGGACACTCTTCGGGCTCATCGAAGCCGAGGAATATGGCGTCACATCCGCCAACGTTGACAAGCTTCGCGCCGAGTCCAAGGATCCCCCGGTTCAGCGCCTGCTCGGCACCACCGGCGACGCGGGCAAAGGCAAGGGACTCGACAACGACTGGCTGGTGAAGATCCTCAAGGCGGTCGGCAACTATGGCGAGATGTACAGCCGTAACATCGGTCCGCTTGGCATCCAGCGCGGCGTCAACGCCCAATGGCGTGACGGCGGCCTGATGTACGCCCCGCCCATCCGCTGACCGCTCGCCGCCCGCGCGCCCATGTTGAAAAGCGAGCGCGCGCGCGGCGTCCTCTACCAGGCGCTGCTGCTTGCCGCAGTGGGTGGCATCGTCTGGTATCTGCTCTCGAACACGCTGCACAATCTCGCCTCGCGCGGCATTCAGGTGGGCTTTGCCTTCCTGGGGCGTGAGGCGGGCTTCGAGATCGCCGAAAAGCTCATCGAATACGACTCGACGCGCAGCTACGCGCATGCCCTCGCAGTCGGGTTGCTCAACACGCTCCATGTGGCATTTCTCGGCGTTGTCATTGCCACCACGCTGGGTACGCTGCTGGGTGTTGCGCGACTGTCCTCGAACTGGCTGGTCGCGCGGCTGGCTGGCGTCTACGTCGAATTCATGCGGAATATTCCGCTTCTGCTCCAGCTCCTGGTCTGGTACGGCATCTTTACCGAACTGCTCCCCGGCGTACGCCAGGCCATCCGCATCGGCGACTGGATCTTCATCAGTCAGCGCGGCTTCCGATTTGCCTGGCCAGAGGCGCATCCGGGCTGGGACGCCGCGTTCTGGGCGTTCGTGGCAGCGGGTGTCCTCAGCCTGATCTGGCGCGCCGTCGTGCGCAGGCGGCAGGCCACCACCGGCGAGCAGTGGCCACTCGCGCTACCAGTCTGCGCGCTCATGGCCGGGCTGCCCGCGATTGCCTGGGCGATCATGGGTGCGCCCACCACCATCGAGATCCCGACGCTGCGCGGCTTTGACTATCAGGGCGGCAAGGTGATCTCACCCGAGTTCACCGCGCTCCTAGTCGGGCTCTCCACCTACACCGCCGCCTTCATCGCCGAAGTGGTGCGCGCAGGCATCCTTGCCGTCGACCGTGGGCAGGGCGAGGCCGCGATGGCGCTCGGGCTCTCACCCGGCCAGCGGCTGCGGCTCATCACGCTGCCGCAGGCGCTACGCGTGATCATTCCGCCCATGACCAGCCAGTATCTGAACCTCACCAAAAATTCTTCGCTTGCGGTGGCGATCGGCTATCCCGATCTGGTTGCCATCGCCAACACCACCATGAACCAGACCGGGCAGGCGATCGAGGCAATCGCCATGCTGATGGCGGTCTATCTCAGCATCAGCATCGCCATCTCGCTCTTCATGAATTGGTACAACGCCCGGGTGCGGCTGGTGGAGCGCTGAACATGTCGCAAGCGCGTGCAGTCTCACCGATTGCCTGGATGCGGGTGAACCTCTTCTCCACGCCCGTCAACGGCGCCCTCACCCTTCTCATTCTGGCCATGCTGGCCTGGCTGGTGCCCAAGGCCGGCGGATGGCTGATCTGGGATGCAGTCTGGGGCCCGAAGCCCGCCTCCGCATGCGACGCCCTCCGCGGCGAAGGCGCCTGCTGGGCTGTGGTCTGGGACAAGATCCGCTTCATGCTGTTTGGCGTCTATCCCTTCGAGGAGCAGTGGCGGGCAGCCATTGCCGCGGTGGTGCTCACCTCGCTTCTTGTGATCTCGGCGATCCGGTTGTTCTGGCGCAAGCGCCTGATCGCTATCTGGGCAGTGGGTATCGTGCTCTCGTTCTGGCTGATGGGGGGAGGGCTTGGCCTGACACCGGTCCCGGCAGAACGCTGGGGAGGGCTCTCCGTCACGCTGATCCTCGCCATCTTCGGCATCGGCTTTGCCTTCCCGCTGGGCGTGCTGCTCGCGCTCGGCCGGCGCTCAAAGCTCCCGGTGATCCGCGCGGTGTCGGTGCTCTATATCGAGATCGTGCGCGGGGTGCCGCTCATCACCGTGCTGTTCATGGCCTCCATCATGTTCGCGCTCTTCATGCCCGAGGGCCTGCGCATCGAACAACTGCTGCGTGCGCAGGTGGCGATCATCCTGTTCATCGCCGCCTATCTGGCCGAGGCCGTACGCGGCGGCCTCCAGGCAGTTCCACGCGGGCAATACGAAGCCGCCGAGGCGTTGGGGCTTTCCTACTGGCGAACCATGGGGCTGATCGTTCTGCCGCAGGCGCTCAAGATTTCCATCCCGCCCATCGTCAATATCTTCATCTCGGTGTTCAAGGACACGTCGCTCGTGGTGATCATCGGTATTTACGATTTCGCCTACGCGGTCAAAAAGTCGGTGGAGACCGATATTTCCTGGAAAAAATACTTCATCGAGGCGTTTCTGTTCTCGATTGTGGTGTACTGGATCTACTGCTATGCCATGTCGCGCTACAGCCAGTGGCTGGAACGCGAATTCGCTCGCGGGGAGCGGCGCTAAGCGCCGATACCGCCTGAACCGGAGCCCCCATCATGACCGCCCAGACCGCCCCGCTTACCGATGTGGCGCCCGCCATCGACATCACCAGCTTGTCGAAATGGTTCGGCGATTTTCAGGTGCTGCGCGACATTTCGCTCACCGTCCGCAAGGGCGAACGCATTGTGGTGTGCGGGCCGTCGGGATCGGGCAAGTCCACACTCATCCGCTGCATCAATCGGCTGGAGACCCACCAGCGCGGCCGCATCGTGATAAACGGCGTCGAACTGAGCGATGACCTCAAGAACATCGACCAGGTTCGCTCCGAAGTCGGCATGGTGTTTCAGCACTTCAACCTGTTTCCGCACCTGACCGTGCTCGACAACTGCACGCTTGCGCCAATTTGGGTTCGAAAGCAGGCGCGCGCAGCCGCCGAGGCGGCCGCCATGCGCTATCTGGAGCGCGTGCGGATCGCCGATCAGGCACACAAATACCCCGGACAGTTGTCGGGCGGCCAGCAGCAGCGCGTGGCCATCGCACGCGCGCTCTGCATGACGCCGTCGGTGATGTTGTTCGACGAACCCACCTCGGCGCTCGACCCGGAAATGGTGAAGGAAGTGCTGGACACCATGATCATGCTCGCGCGTGAAGGCATGACCATGCTCTGCGTGACCCATGAGATGGGCTTCGCGCGCGCGGTGGCCGACCGGGTGATTTTCATGGACCGGGGCGAAATCGTTGAGCAAAATACGCCCGATGCGTTCTTCGATTCGCCGAAAAATGAGCGAACGCAGCAGTTCCTGAGCCAGATCCTGGATCGGTAAGCGCAGACCTCGGCGCTGCGTCACACAACCCGCCTCAGGCAGCAAGCTCCCCCGCCGCCTGCGCGGCCCACATACGGGCATACACCCCACCGGCCTCGAGCAACGCATCATGCGTGCCGCGCTCCACGATCCGGCCGGCCTCGAGCACCAAGATCTGATCGGCATCGACGATGGTCGACAGGCGGTGCGCAATCACCAACGCCGTCCGCCCGGCTGCCGCGGCGCGCAGGGCCTGCTGAATCGCCTGTTCATTTCGGGTATCAAGCGCCGAGGTCGCCTCGTCGAGGAGCAGGACCGGCGGATTCTTCAGGAGCGTTCGCGCAATGGCGACGCGCTGCTTCTCGCCACCCGATAGCTTCAAGCCGCGCTCGCCCACCGGGCTGTCATAGCCCTGCGGTAGCGCCTCAATGAAGTCATGCAACTGCGCCGCGCGTGTCACCTGCTCGATGGCCTCGCGGCTTGCCTCCGGATGGCCATATGCGATGTTGTAGCGGATCGTGTCGTTAAAGAGCACCGTGTCCTGCGGCACGATCCCGATCGCCGAGCGTAGGCTCTCCTGCGTGACCGCGCGAATATCCTGTCCGTCAACCAGAATGCGCCCGGCGCTCACGTCGTAGAAGCGAAACATCAGCCGGGCAAGCGTTGACTTGCCAGCACCGCTTGCCCCCACCACAGCAGTGGTGGTGCCGGGTGCGATCACGAAGTCGATGTCATGGAGGATCGGACGCGCGGCGTCGTAGTGAAAGCCCACGCGCTCAAACCGAATTTCTGGGCCCCGTCCCACAGCCAGCGCCCGCGCATCCGGCGCATCGGCCACTTCGCGCTTTTCCGTGAGCAGCCGAAACATCCGCTCCATGTCGGTGAGCGCCTGTTTGATCTCCCGGTAGAGCACACCCAGAAAATTGAGCGGGATATAGAGCTGGATCATGAAAGCATTCACGAGCACCAGATCGCCCAGCGTCATTTCGCCCGACATTACGCCCGCCACCGCCCGCCACATGAGAAGCGACACCGCGACGGCAATGATGGTGGCCTGACCAAAATTAAGGAGCGATAACGACGCCTGCGAGCGGACGGCCGCACGCATGCGCTTTCGGAGCTCCGCGTCATAGCGCTCGGCCTCGAAACGCTCATTACCAAAATACTTCACTGTCTCGTAGTTGATGAGCGCATCGATCGCACGCGTGCTCGCGCGCGAATCCTGCTCATTCATCTCCCGGCGGAAATGCGTCCGCCACTCGGTCACGCGAATCGTATAAATCACGTAGACCACAAGGGCCGAGAGCGCGATGAAGCCAAATGACGACTCGTAGTGCCAGAACAGATATCCGATCACGAGCGACACCTCGATCACCGTGGGAAGGATGCTGTAGAGCGTGTAGGAAATCAGGCTCGATACCCCCTGCGAACCCCGCTCGATGTCGCGCGTCATCCCGCCCATCTGGCGATCGAGATGAAACCGCAGCGACATGTCGAACAGGTGCCGGAAGACCTGCAGCACGATCGTACGATTGGCCTCATGCGTGACCCGCGAAAACACCAGCTCCCTCAGCTCGGTGAAAAGCGACACCGACAGCCGGAGCAGACCGTAGCCCACAATCAGCGCCACCGGCACCGCGATGGCCGCGCGCGCGGCCGCCTCGGGCGTATCGAGCGCATCGACCACCGCTTTCAGCACTAATGGCACGCCAACATTGGCAAGCTTGGCCGCCACCAGACAGGCGAGTGCAAACAGCACCCGGCCCCGCCAGGCCCACAGATAGGGGAGCAGACGGGACACCGTCTGCCAGTCACCACGAACCGGCTGTGCGCCGGAGAAGGCTGAAGCGGGAGGTACAGAGGAGGGCGCCGCGCGCCGTGCGTGATCTCGCATCGGATCTCTTGTCTCATCGGGAAGGAAACCGATATTGTGCGCGCACGCGATCCGAGAGGGAGCCAGGCGGCGACTCCCCAGCCCCCTCCCTACGATCCCGCGCAACCGATCGCGCTTGACCGAGATGCTCGCGCGGGGCTGCGCCCCGCCCAGCCTCACCTATGTCGCGATTGATGATCCCGGCGTGAAGCGTGAGATTTCCGCCGAGCCGGCCACCACCGGGCCGACTGTGAGCAGCGGGGCGAGCGTTTGGACGAGTTCACGCGCCCAGAGCGCACATCCCGCCGCACTGGGATGGAAGCCGTCGGACGCAAGGAGCGCGCGATCATCGAGCCGGGGCAACATCCAGTGAAAAGTATTCGCGCGTGCCGCGCTCCACTGACCGAGCGCACGGTCATAGCGTCGCGCCTGCAGACCCAGCCACATCCTGAGCGGCTGCGGGAGCGCGATAAAACGCTCCATGGGTGGCAGGCCCGAGAACACCGCAGTACGCACGCCCAGGCGTTTGAGGCGCGCGTGCAGGCGATCGAGATCAGCGAGCCAGCGCACGATCGGCGTGGCGCCCGTGACATCATTCACCCCCACCACCACCAGGGCAACATCGAAGGCTGCGGCCGGCGCACGCGCCTCATCAAGGCCCTGGTCGATCAGCGCGGGCAACGCCGCGGCCGACACCCCGGTACGGGCAATCAGCTGCCAGCGGCCTGGCGTCACCCCGCGCGCGGCCAGCGCGCTGATCAGCTGGCCCGACAAGGCTTGCGACTGCTCGGCGACGCCCACCCCGGCAGCCGACGAATCGCCCACGATCAGTAACCGTGCGCCCGCCCCATCCATATCGGCTTCACCAATACGGGCGCCAGCAGCCTCCGGAAGCCGCAGGGCCAGACGCCGAACGCGCCGGCCCTGCCAGACCATGAGCGGCGCGGCCGGCGCGAGCAGCGCCCGCGCGAGGGCCTCGCGCGGCGGGCTCAGCGCGCGAAGGGGAGCGATTCGAGGCGACACTCTGTGCCCGAACCGCTCCAGTCAGCGAGCGGCCCTGACAGATTCACCCCGCGCCGCGTGGCGGTCATTTCGGCAATGATCGCGAGCGCGATCTCGGGCGGGGTGAGCGCGCCAATCGACAGCCCCGCCGGGCCCCGCAACCGATCGACTTCAGCGCGCGAGAGATCGAATTCAAGCAGCCGCTCGCGACGCCGTTCATTGTTGCGTCGCGACCCAATGGCGGCGATGTAGAACGCCGAGGTCTTGAGCGCCTCGATGAGCGCGAGATCATCGAGCTTCGGATCATGGGTGACGCACACCACGGCACTGTTGGCATCCAACTGCATGGCCAGCACCAGGTCATCGGGCATCTGCGAGGAAAGCGTAACGCCGGGCTGCGCCTGCCAGGTGCTGTGGTACTCCGAGCGTGGGTCGCAGATTGTGACCTGGTAGTCGAGCATGAGCGCCATGTTGGCCAGGTAGTGCGACAGCTGGCCCGCGCCAATCACGAGCAGACGGTAGCGCGGACCATGAACGGTGCGCAGCGTCTGGCCATCGAAGGCTACGATATCGCCCACCTGCGCGGGCTTGAGCGTTGCCATGCCAGTCCGCATATCAAGCGAACGCTGCACCACCTCATGGGCCTCGATTCGAGACAGCAGGTCGCGCAACCCTGATTGCATGGAAAGCGGCTCAAGCACCACCTGCACAGTGCCGCCGCAGGGCAGACCAAACCGCTGCACCTCCTCGGCGGTTTCACCGTACACCGTGCTCATCGGCAACGCCGAATCAAGGTCGCCCTCGCGCAGACGCCGGATCAGGTCGTCCTCGATACAGCCCCCTGATACCGAACCCGCCACCTGGCCATCGTCACGGATGATCATGAGCGAGCCGGGCGGCCGCGGGGCCGAGCCCCAGGTACGTACGACGGTACTGAGCGTGACACGATGGCCCGCGTCCATCCACTGGATCGCGGTGCGCAGGACTTCAACATCAATGCTGTTCATGCGGACCTCCGAGGCAATGCGGCGCCCCGTGATGTAGGCACCTGCGGCAGTCCAGCCGCCGCGAGAGCGCAAAGGATACGGGATCCGCGGCACCGGCGCAGGCGCGACCGGACGGCCCGAGCGAGTCGGAGCCGCCCGGGCGCGACACTACCGCCGGTGCGCCGACAGCAGCGGCGAACCCGTGTCTCAGTCCACCTTCACCGTATGACGGCGGGCGCGCTCGACTTTGGGTAGCGTAAGCGTGAGCACGCCGTCGTGAAACACCGCTTTCGCCTTCGAGCCATCAACCGCCGCCGGGAGTCCCACCGTACGGCTGAAGGCGCCGCGCGAGATCTCGCAACGGTACATGTCGCCCGCTTCCTCCTTTTCTTCGTGCCGGGTCTCGCCCCGCAGGGTCACGCTGTCTTCACCGACCGAGATGTCGAGCTCCTTCTTTTCGATCCCGGGAACCTCAGCGCGCACCACGATATCGTCCTCACGATCGACGATATCGATACGAGGCAAGCGCGGCTCAACCCACCCGGCATCACCGAGCGCGGGCCAATCGGCGCGCCAGGGCCGCATCCAGCCGCGTCGGGCGAGCAACCGATCGAAAAGTCGGTCCATTTCATCAAACGGCGATACCACCCGCATCGGCGTGGCTTCCTGCAGTTCAGTGGTTTTTTCCTCTGCCATGGTCATGCTCCTTCTGGTTGGGGTCATACGAATCGATCGATCAGGCCGCGCCCGGCTCGATGCCGGCCGGCTCACGCTCGCGGGTCACGATCTCGGTCATGGTGGCCTCGGTAAGAAGCAGCAGGCTCGCCACCGACACGGCGTTCTCGAGCGCGACTCGCACCACTCGCGTGGGGTCGATGATTCCGGCTTCGAATAGGTCGACATATCGACCCCGAGCAGCGTCAAACCCAACCGAGCCACCACCACCCAGCATCCGCTCAACCACCACCCCAGGGTCCGCAGCCGAGTTCTCGGCGATCGTACGGGCGGGCGATTCCAAAGCTCTGAGGAGAATCTGCATGCCGGTTCGCTCATCGCCCTCTGCGAGCGCAAGCTCGGCCTGGAGCGCGGGCGCCGCGAGTAAAAGCGCGAGCCCACCGCCCGCCACGATGCCCTCGGCCACCGCTGCGCGCGTGGCGGCAATCGCATCTTCAAAGGCGTCCTTCCTCGCGCGCATCTCGGCTTCGCTTGGGGCACCAACGCGCACCACCGCCACACCGCCCGCGAGCCGGGCAATGCGCTCCTTTAGCCGATCACGGTCATAGTCGCTCGCGCTATCGGCAAGCTGCGCACGAAGTTGCGCGATTCGCGCATCGATGCTTTCACGCTCGCCCGCGCCGCCGATCAGCGTGGTGGCCTCGCGCGTGACGAGCACGCGTCGCGCGCGGCCAAGCTGCCGTAGCGCCGCCTGCTCAAGCCGCGTGCCGAGCTCTTCGGAAATCACCTCGGCGCCAGTCAGCACCGCAATGTCCTGAAGCAGGTCCTTACGCCGGTCGCCAAAGCCCGGTGCCCGCACCGCGCAGCTACGCAGCACCGCGCGGATCTGATTGACGACCAGGGTTGCGAGCGCCTCGCCCTCGATGTCTTCAGCTACAAACAGCACCGGCCGCCCGCTCTTGGCGAGCTGCTCGAGAAGGGGCAGCAACTCGGTGAGACTACCGATTTTGCGATCCGACACCATCACCCAGGCGTCTTCGAGCACGGCTTCCATGCGCTCGGTGTTGGAGACGAAATAGGGCGAGAGCCAGCCGCGGTCGAACTGCATGCCTTCGACCACTTCAAGCGTGGTCTCAATCGTGCGCGACTCTTCCACGGTGATCACGCCATCCGCGCCGATCCGGTCCATGGCGTCGGCCACGCGTTCGCCGATTGCCGGGTCGTTATGCGCCGAGATGGTGGCGACCTGCGCCCGCTCAAGCCGGGTGCTGACCGGCCGCGACTGTTCGCGCAGGCTCGCCACCACCACCTGCAGACCCCGGTCCAGGCCCCGCTTGAGATCGATCGCACTGGCACCGGCCACCACGTTACGAATGCCGTCGGTGAGGATCGCGTGCGCGAGCACCGTAGCGGTCGACGTGCCATCGCCCACCGCCTCGCCGGTTTTTTCCGCGGCCTGTCGGAGCATTCTCGCGCCCAGATCCTCCGCGGGATCCTCGAGCTCGGTCTCGCGCGCGATCGTGACTCCGTCATTGCAAACCACCGGAGTGCCCCAGCGGCGATGGATGAGCACCGACTTCGACTTCGGCCCCAGCGTCACCCGAATCGCGTCGGCAAGCTGCGTGGCTCCCGCCAGGATCCGCTCCCTCGCCTGCGATCTGAACAGCAGTTTCTTTGCTACCATCGCGCTCCCCTGGCCGGGCACGGGCGGCTCCGGCTGACCTCCTGTCACCTGCTGGGATCAAGCGTAGATTGGCGGGTGCCCGCCCCTGTTGACACCACACAAGGCTGTCTCGGCCTCAGCGCAACAAGGAGTCAGTGACCGTGTTCGAATCCTGGCTGGAGTTTTTCGCCCAGACTGAGTGGTCGCCCCAATGGGCGACCGCAGCCACACTGGTCGCCGTTTTAGTCGCTGCCTTCGTGGTACGCAGGGTGCTGCTTAATGTGCTTGCGCGCTTCTTCGTGGCCCTCGCTGCGCGTTCGCCCTCGCTCGAAGAGCGCAAGCGAATCCAAACGCTAGCGCGCGTGCTCCGCCACGCGGCCTCGCTCACGCTCATCGTGGTGGCGGTGCTGGTGGGCCTCAACACCATCGGCGTATCGATCGCACCGATTCTGGGAGCGGCAGGCGTGGCGGGTGTGGCCATCGGTTTTGGTGCGCAGAGTCTGGTGAAGGATTTTTTCAGCGGTATGTTTCTGCTGCTCGAAAACCAGATCCGGGTGGGTGACGTGGTGGAGATCGCCGGCAAAACCGGCGTCGTGGAAGAGCTCACGCTGCGCCGAACCAAACTTCGCTCGTTCGACGGCGCGGTGCATTACGTCTCCAATGGCCTCATCACCACAGTGAGTAATTTCTCGACTGAGTTTGCTTTCGCGGTGGCCGATGTGGGTGTGTCTTATCGCGAGGACCTCGATCACGTGTACTCGGTGATGCGCGCCACCGCGGCGACTCTGCGCGAGGATGAGACGTTTCGCTCCGCGATTGTTGATGCGCTCGAGATCGCCGGCGTCGAGCAACTCGCAGACTCCGCCATTGTCATCCGCTGTCGCATGAAAACCCTTCCTGCCGAACAGTGGCGCGTGCGCCGCGAGTTCCTGAAGCGGCTGAAGAACGCTTTCGACCGAGAGGGTATCTCCATCCCGTATCCGCACCGGATGCTGGTTCAGGAGCCGATCCCCGCGCGAGGCGATCGCGACACCTTGCCCACACGCTAAGTCGCGCGCTGACGGCGCGGCGCGGGCAGTCCTGACGGCGCTGCTTGGTGCAAACGCGCGCTGCTTGGTGTAGAAGCGCGCGGCTTGGTGCAAACGCGCGTGGCTTGGTGCAAACGCGCGTGGCTTAGTGAAGACGCAGGCGCGGCTTAGCGCCGACCCGCGCGCGGGCCGTGCGCAGTTCGCGGCACCGCCATCACATCGCTTCCCGCCACCGCAAAGACCTGCTCCCCAGGTTGCGCGATCACCGGCCAACCTCCGGTGAATTCACCAAAAGCCGGCAGGATCAACGCATCCGGACGTAGCCAGAAGCACGCAACCCGGATGCGATCGATTCGGCCCCGCATGCGCAGAACCGGATGCACGTGACCCGCCACCCTGAAACACGCTGTCGGTTCATCGGGCGCGTGACAGAGGGCGAGCCCCGCGTGAATGAAGGGCGCGCTCAGCACCTCGATGCCGCAGGCGGGCGGCGGATCACCCGCCGATGCATCATGATTGCCTCGTACCATCCGCACCGCCAGTTGCGCATGCCGGGCACGCCAACGGGTGAGTGCGTCGATTGCAGGCCCCTCCTGCGAGAGCGGCCCATGGAGCAGATCCCCCAGCACAATCAACGCGCGCGGCGCGCGCCGTTCGATGAGCTGGTCGAGCCGCGCGAACATCGCCGCAGTCGTCCCCGCCGGTACGGGCACTCCCGAGCGCCTGAAGCTCTGTGCCTTACCGAGGTGGAGGTCAGCCACCAACAGGGTTTCAGAGATCGGGAGCCAGGCTGCGCGCTCGGCGAGAAGCTCGATCCGCACACCGCCCGCATCGATCAGCATTGGGCAGCCGCCTCCAGTTCGGCCACCATCCGGGCAACCCGATCCGCGAGCTTCTCGGTGCTCACTGTCTCTCGCAGACGCTCGACCATCAGCGGAAACGCAAACGGCGTGGGTCGGGCAATGGGTACCACCACCAGCGCCCGCGCGCGCATGCCTGCCAGCGCCGCTTCAATGCGCGCGAGCTCGAGCTCCTGCGCGAGCACCTCCTGCCGCGACTGAGCAAGCAGCAGATTGCCAGGATCGTGGCGGTCGAACACCTCGTGAAACATGCTGGCCGAGGCCTGCAGCGAGCGCGCCGACCGGCGCTCGCGCGGATGCCCCTGAAACACGAGCCCCGCGATCCGCGCGATCTCGCGAAAGCGCCGACGCGAGAGCTCCGCCGCGTTAACCGCTGCGCTGAGATCCTCGGCAGGTGATGACACGACCAGCCCCGCATCACTTGCCAGCTGCGTTGCCGCGATCGGTTCTGCCGACAGCAGTTCAAAACCGTAATCATTGACTGCGACCGAAATCGTGGCCGGCCGACCACGGCTCGCCCGCCAGGCAAGCACACAGGCCAGTCCCAGATTCGCATGGCGCCCGGCAAACGGATACACGAACAGATGATGCCCCTCGCGCGAGGCGAGCGTTTCCGCAAGCAGAATCGACGGTTCGGGCAGGCGCGACCAGCGCGCCTGCAGTTCCAGAAGCGGCCGTACGGCACGCATCTCCGGTCCGGCAAAAACACCTGCCGCTGCGGCGCGCAGACGCTCGAGCACGGCCTCAGCGAGCTCGCCCGACAACGGCATGCGCCCGCCACTCCAACGTGGCACCGCGCCCGTTGTCGCTTTCGCGCGTCGCACCCAGGCGCTCATTTCATGCACCCGAACGAGCTCAAGCACGCGACCGCCGAACATGAATCGATCGCCCGGGCGAAGCCGGGCGACAAAGGCCTCCTCCACCGTACCCAGCCGGGCGCCGTTCATGAACCGGAGTTCGATCGCCGCATCGGCAACAATGGTGCCGATCGACATTCGATGCCGTCTTGCGATGCTTGCATCAGCCACCCGCCAGCGCCCATCACCACCGCGTACGAGCTTTCGGTATTCGGGGTAGGCCGCGAGGCTCGCGCCTTCCGAAACAAAGCCAAGCGCCCAGCGCCAGGCCTCGTCATCGAGTGTGCGGTAGGCATGGGTGGAGCGAAGCTCCGCCAGCATCTCGACTTCGCTAAAACCGGTCCCGACACCCACCGTTACCAGATGCTGCACCAGGACATCGACGGGACACGCTGGCGCGAGACGGGCCTCAATGCGCCCGGCGTGTGCGGCATCGCGGGCCGCCACCGCCTCCATCAGCTCCAGTGCGTGGGTAGGCACCAACGTGACGCGAGACACCGCGCCGGGTCGATGACCAGAGCGGCCCGCACGCTGAAGCAGCCGGCCAACGCCTTTCGCGCTCCCAATCTGCAGCACCCGCTCCACCGGTGCGAAGTCCACGCCCAGGTCGAGGCTCGATGTGCAGACCACTGTGCGAAGCCGCCCTTCGCCGATGGCGCGCTCCACCCAGCGCCGCACCTCGACATCGAGCGATCCGTGGTGAAGCGCGATAGCACCCGCCCAGTCGGGACGCGCATCAAGGATCATCGCGTACCAGAGTTCGGCCTGTGCGCGGGTGTTACAGAACACGAGCGTTGAGGCGCTCGCAGCCAGTTCATCGATGACCGAGCCCAGCATCCGTGCACCCAGATGTCCGGCCCAGGGAAACCGCTCGAGGATGGCGGGCAGCAGCGTGTCAATCACCGGCAGCCGACGCGCGGCCGCCTCCACCAGCACGCCCGGCTGGCCACCCAACAGCACATCGAGCGCTTCGCCAGGGTTACCCAGTGTCGCCGACACCCCCCAGACCACCGGCGGCGCGCCGGCGAGCGCGGCGATCCGGGCGAGCGCAAGCTGAAGCTGCACGCCACGCTTGGTCCCCATGAGTTCATGCCACTCGTCAACAATCACAACTTCGACGCCGCCCAGCCGCGTCGCTGCGTCCGCACGCGAGATCATCAGAGACAGGCTCTCCGGCGTGGTGACGAGCGCAAACGGCGGCCAGCGGTCCTGCCGCGCCCGTTCGGCCGACGGCGTATCGCCCGTGCGAAGGCCCACCGAGCACGCGAGCCCGAGGCCCGCGAGCGGCGTCTCGAGGGCACGAACGGTATCGGCCGCTAGCGCGCGCATCGGTGTCACCCACAGCACCTTGAGCCCGTCCTCGCGAGGCCCGGTGCGGCCTTTCAGAATGCGCAGGAGCGCGCCGAACCAGACTGCAAGCGTCTTTCCCGATCCGGTGCCGGCATGCAGCAGGCCGCTCGAACCCGATGCGGCCGCGCGCCAGACGCGCCGCTGATAGGGAAACGGGCGCCAGCTGCGTTCGGCAAACCAGCCCGACAGCCGCGCCTCAGCGAGTTGCGGCCCGCGCGACCGATCAGCGACCGTACCAGTCACGCACGGCAGCAATGAAACGCTGGACACCCTCGGCAACCGTTGCCGGATCGAGCGAACCGAAGGACAGCCGCTGGTAGTTGGCCTCGCGCGTGTCGGTCAATCCAAAGGCAAAGCCAGGGATCACCGCCACGCGATGCCGTTCAACCATTGCGCGGGTAAAAGCATGGGGATCGGACACCCCGGGGAGTCGCAGCACCACATAAAACGCGCCCTGGGTGCGCGGAAAGCTCGCCAGCCCGTCAAGCGCCGCAAGTGACTCGTGCACTTTATGGCGCACGCTCGCAAGCGACTGCAGTTCAGGCTCAATCGCGCGCCGTCCCAATTTGAGCGACTCGAGCGCGAGGAGCTGCGAGATCACCGGCGCGCAGATCAGATTAGTGTCCTGGACCTTGTTCATCGCCTCGGCCAGATCGTTGGGATACACCACATGGCCGCAACGCCAGCTCGCCATGCCCCAGCCCTTGGAAAACGACTGGAAAGTGAGCGTATGCCGCTCGGCACCGGGAATGGACGCCGGCGAAAAATGCCGCGCGCCGTCGAAGGTGAAATATTCGTAGGCCTCGTCGCTGAAGTGGTAGAGACCCCGCGCCGCGCACAGTGCGTTGACCGCACGCAGATCGGCCTCGGGATACACGGCACCCGTGGGGTTGTTGGGCGAGACCGTGATGATGGCGCGCGTACGCGGCGTGATGGCCCGTTCGATTGCGTCCAGGTCGAGCTGATAGTCAGGGCGCGTTGGCACGCACACCGGCACGCAGCCAGCCATCCGGATGGCCATCTCCTGATTGAAGTAAAACGGCAACGGCAGGATGAATTCATCACCGGGATCCCCCAGCGCAAGCACCGCGTTGAGAAACGCCATGTTGCTGCCTGCGGTGACCATCACCTGAGACCCGCGGGCCACATCAATCCCGTTTTCGTCGCGCAGCTTCGCGGCAAGCGCATCGATGAGCGGTGCAATCCCTCCCACCGCCTGGTAGCGGTGAAGCAGTGGATCGGCCATCCGCTCGGGTAGCGCGCGGAGCAGGTCAGGCGGTGGCGCGTAACGAACCACGCCCTGACCGAGCGAGATCGTACCGGGGTGCTCGCGCACCAGCGCGGCGACAGTCGGGATGATGGGCGTGTCAACGCCATCGATGCGAAGCGAGCTTCGTTTCACGGTTCAGGCAATCCGGAGAGCTGAGGGGGCGGCAAGACGCGCCGGCTGGATCGAATGTTAGCCGGTTGTGGCCGGTGCGCTCACGATCCACCCCTCTAGGCCATCCATCCGTTCGGGGAGCCCGTAGCGAGCGCCCTGTGTGAGCGCCCAGCCCGCCTGGACCGCGCAGAGCACGGCATCGAGCCAATCGCCGCGGGGCTCGTCCTCGATCTGGCGGCGCACCCCGCCTGCAAAGTCGACCTTGATCGCAAGTGGATGCGCGCCCGAGGCAAGCGCACCGACCATCGCACGCCGGGCCGCGAGCCGCGCCGCATCCTGCTTGGCCGGATCATCGCTCTTGTACGAACCGCGATGGAGGGCGCGGGCGAGGAGCCCCGGATAGGCTTCAAGCGCCACCCGCGACGGATCGCCCGCGTGCAGACCGGGCAGTTCCACCCCAGCCTCGAGCAGCGCTGGGGCCCCGGCATGAAACATCCATGCCACCGGCGGATTCACCCACTTCATCGAAGGCGACGACCCGGCCGGGCGATCGGTTGCCCGATGCGCGAATTTCGCACCGGGGGGCCGACCCGCGCAGAACGCGCGCAAGGTCTCACGCAGACGCGGTCGGGGCGTTGCCGAAAACGCACGCACCAGCGCCGGCCAGTCGGTCGGCCATCCGGCCTCCAGCACCAGTTCACGCGGCAAGCCAAACGGAAAGTCAAAGCCTCCCAGCCAGGGGCCCGGGCGACACAACATCTGCGCGAATTCGGGTAGCGAGCCCATCGCCTCGAGCGCTTCGACCCGCAGCGTGGTCGGTGAGAGGAGCCGCGCATGGGCCAGGGTGATCGGCTTTTTCCGCGACGGCGCGCTCGAAAAATCGACGCCCAGGATCGCCACCGCATCCGTCGGCATTTCGCAACAGGGACGCTGGCTGCCCCGCGCGGCGGGCGAAGTCGATAAACGTAAGTGATCGCCAACTGTCATATAAAACTGACTAACGTCGTGTCTCGCGTTCAGAATGCCTGGTGATATAGCCCAAAACCGCATAGGGTTACAGGGATGTTTACCCGCGTGCGCCGACTAGGTTTGCGCGACACGCGGGGTGAAATCACGCATCGTTCGACCCCCGCCTTCGTCTGTCGGCGGGACACCCCGACAGGCGCCAGTTCACTGCGCCCGGAGAATAACTCGATGAGCAACGCCTCCAACGTCAAAGCCCTGCCCCGCAAAGCGTCGCGCGCGCGCGCGGAGGACAGCGGTCGCCCCATGTCGCAGGTCATCCGCGAGCGCATCCGCGACGCGGGCCGGCGCTTTCATGCCAATGACAATATTTCCGAGTTCATTCATTCCGACGTCGAGCGCGATGCGCTTCGAAAGGAAGTCGAAGCCCGCGTCCAGGCCCTGCTCGAGTCGCTGGTGATCGACACCACGAACGATCACAACACGCAGGACACGGCGCGCCGCGTCGCCAAGATGTATCTGAAAGAAGTGTTCCGTGGGCGCTACGAAGCAATGCCCGCTGTCACCGAATTTCCGAACGTCGAGCGGCTGAGCGAACTGATCGTGGTGGGTCCGATCACGGTGCGCTCGGCGTGCTCACATCACCTGTGCCCCATCCTCGGCAAGATCTGGATCGGCGTTCTGCCCAATGCCAATTCGAAACTGATCGGTCTGTCGAAGTACGCGCGGGTAGCCGACTGGGTCATGAGTCGGCCTCAAATTCAGGAAGAAGCAGTCAAGACCCTGGCAGACGAACTCGAGCGGCTGCTGATTCCCGATGGTCTGGCAGTCATCATGGAGGCCGATCATTTCTGCATGCACTGGCGCGGCGTGAAAGACGAAACCTCCATGACCTCCTCGATCATGCGTGGCAGCTTTCTCAAGTCGGACGCGCTGCGGCGTGAGCTTCTGTCACTGCTCAAGCGCGGCTGAGCCGCCGATCTGGGCAAGCATCGGGCGGCCCGCGCGAAAAGGCGGGAGCGAAAAGGCGGGCGCCTAGGCCTGCGCTCAGTTGCGGCTCGCTGCGAGCAGCCCCTGTAGGGTTGCGAGCGAGTCCGCCTCGGCAACCCCTTTATCACGGCGCCAGCGCAGCATTCTCGGAAAGCGCACCGAGACGCCGGCGCGGTGCCTCGCCGAGCGGGCAATGCCCTCGAAACCAATTTCGAACACCAGCGTGGGTTCAACGCTCCTTACCGGCCCGAACCGCTCGACTGTTGTGCGGCGGATGATCGCGTCGACTTCCCGGATCTCGGCATCGGTCAGTCCCGAGTAGGCCTTCGCAAACGGTACCAGCCGCGGCGCCTCGGCGGCCGACCGATCCCAGACGGCAAAGGTGTAGTCGGTGTAGAGGCCAGCCCGCCTGCCATGGCCAGCCTGCGCATAGATCAGCACCGCATCCACCGCAAACGGGTCAAGCTTCCACTTGAACCAGTGGCCGCCTTCAGCACGGCTACGACCGATGCCGTAGACCGAATCGAGTCGTTTGAGCATCAGGCCTTCGGCACCGAAGGTGCGCGCTGCCTCGCGCAGCCCCGCCCGGTCCGCCCAGGTCGATGCTTCGAGAGCGGGTGCCGCACACAGACGGTCGGGATCCGGCGCGGCCAGCGACAGGCTGTCAAACAACGCCTGCCTGCGCAGGCGGAGCGCCCGGCCGCGCACATCGATTCCCTGATGTTCCAGACAATCGAAGACCACCAGGCGCGCGGGCGTCTGGCGAAGGGTCGTTGCCCCAGGGCGCAGACGGCCGATACGGGTCTGCATGGCCGCGAAATCCATGGGTCGGGGTGCACCCGCCGCCCAGCATAAGAGTTCACCATCAAGCACCGTGCCGGGCGCAAGCGCCTGGGCGGCGGACACGATCTCGGGGAACCGGTCGGTGAGCAGTTCCTCGCCACGCGACCACAACGCGACCGCGTGTTGCCTTCGCACCAGCTGCACGCGGATCCCGTCCCACTTCCACTCAGCAAGCCACTCGGCAGCGGGCTCAGCATTGGCTCTTGCCGGGTCCCAGCTGTGCGCAAGCATGAACGGATAGGGAAGAAGCGCGAGCGCCGGATCAGAGGGTTGATGGGCATCGGTCGCGGTCGCCGCCGACACCCGAAGAGATTCATCGCCTCCGTCCCCCAGGAGCAGGGAGCGATCCGCGACCGCTGGCGCAACCAGCGCGCGGTAGCGCAACCCGTCGGGCACGGTCTTGCGATCGGTAAATCCGATGATGCGCTGGGCAATCAGCCGGGCATCGACTGCGCTCGCCTCGGCGAGCGCCCGCAGCACGAGTTGCCGCGACACGCCCAGGCGCAGCCCCCCGGTGATCAGCTTGTTGAACACGAAGCGCTGCCAGCTGTTGAGCACCCGCCAACAGGCGAGCAGCGCCGCGCGGGCCGCATCAGGATCGAGATCTCGAAGCGGCAGCAGGCGGCTGCGCATCCAGGCATCGAGCGTCTCGCCGGAGTCGGACGCCTCGCCCGATTCAGGTAACAGCAACGCGATGGTCTCGGCCAGGTCCCCCACCGCCTGGTAGCACTCGTCAAATAACCACTCGGGTACCCCGGCGGCCTCGCGTGCCGCCTCGCGGAGGAGGCGCGTTGCGACCAGCATCCGTGGCCTACCGCCGGCAAGGAAATACACCGCCCAGGCGCAGTCCTCATCTGGCGCGGTCACGAGGTAGGCGCGCATCGCTGCGACCTTGTCGAGGGTGGAATTGGAGCGGTCGAGCGCCGCCACCATCGACGCAAAACCCTCCATCAGGAGGTCCGCCGGGTGACGGCCTGGGCGGGCGGGATCGCTGCAGGGCGATCTTCGGAGGCCGCGAATTCAGCGGGAGGTGCTGCGGACAATGAAAGAGGAGCTACCCCTTCCAAGGTGGGCGCAGGACTCGCCTCCGGCCCGCCCTCGCCGGGAACCTCGCCATCGGACTCGGCGCCCGCCTCGCCACCGAATTCAGTCCGAAGCGCGTGCGCAGCGATCCCGCGTTCGGAAAGGTGGCGAACGATGGCAGCCTCGAAGCCGTGAGTAACGATCACGCGTCGCGCGCCGCTTGCATCGATGGCCTGCATCAACCCAGGCCAGTCGGCGTGGTCGGACAGCACAAAGCCGCGGTCGAGCGCGCGGCGCCTGCGCGCACCGCGTACCCTCATCCAGCCGGAAGCAAACGCGAGACTCGATTCGCCAAACCGCGACAGCCAGGGCGAACCTGCAGCCGAGGGGGGCGCAAGCACGAGCGGCGCATCGCCACCCGCAGCGCGTCGCCAATCGGTTGCACCGAGTGTCTCGGGGAGACCCACACCGGCTGCGCGATACGCGGCATTGACAGCAGCGACCGCGCCATGGACCACGATGGGCCCAGCAAGCGCCTGCGCGCGCGCGAGGCCCGCCTGGATGCGCTGCGCCTTGCCCAATGCGTAGCAGAGCAGCACGCTCGCCCGGCCGTTGGCAGCGTTCTCAGCCCACCAGCTCGCGATCTCGGCCATGGTCTGCGCATCCGGCCGCCAGCGATAGACCGGCAGACCGAAGGTCGACTCGGTGATAAAGGTGTCGCAGCGTACCGGCTCAAACGGCGTGCAGGTCGGATCAGCCTCAAGCTTGTAGTCGCCCGACACCACCCACACTTCGCCGCGATGCTCGATCCGGACCTGCGCCGACCCCAGGATATGGCCCGCCGGGAAAAGCGAGACCCGCACATCCCCTTGCGTGATTGACTCCCCCCATTGGAGTGTCCGGAGCGAGACTCTGCCGAGGCGCGCATGCATCACCTCGCGCGCATCCCCGGCAGCGAGATACCGCCGGTGGCCAGTCCGCGCATGATCGGCGTGCGCGTGCGTGATCACCGCCCGGTCCACGGGTCGCCAGGGGTCGATAAAGAAGCCACCCGCCTCGCAGTACAGACCTTCGGGCCGAAGCACCACCAGATCGCGCTGCATCATCAGCGCCTCCGATTCACGGTCAGAACCGGTCCGCATAGCGCCACTGCGCTACGCCCGCGCGGCATCAGTAACGAAGCCCGCGACCGGATAGTGCGACCCCGATCCGCAGCATGAACGCAGCGCCTAGCGCCGCCGCCCTGACCCACCACGGGCGCGCCACGATGTGCGACCAGCGCACCGGCTTTCCGCCCTCGGCAATGGCCTGCTCGATTCGGGCGCGCAACACCGCGGCCATCGCGTCGTCGCGCACGATGACATTGGCCTCGCGTGCAAGCAGTAGCGAAAACGGATCGATATTCGATGAGCCCAGGGTGAACCATTGGTCGGCGAGCGCAAGCTTGGCATGCAGAAAACCTGGTTGATATTCGATGATTTCAACCCCGGCGCGCAGCAACTCCTCATGGAGCGCGAGCGTACCGAAATGCGGCAGTCGATACTCGATTCGCCCTTGCAGCAGCAGGCGCACACGCACCCCGCGCGCCGCCGCTTTAGCCAGTGCCCGACGAAATTTCGCACCCGGGAAAAAATACGCGCAGGCGATCAGCACCTCGGTGCGGGCCTGGCCGATCGCTCGCAGATAGGCGCGTTCAATCGTGCGGCGGTGGCGAAAATTGTCGCGCTCGGCAAACGCCGCGCGTACCTGCCGGGT
>CAIPNM010000135.1 GCA_903866395.1 uncultured bacterium | reverse complement strand
GGTGGCCGCCGTGGAGAACGTGAGGGCGGCGAGGGCCGTGGCGAGGCTGGCCAGGCGCAACGTGCGTTGGATCATGTCGGGTCTCCCTGAGATTGTTCGAGTGTCCCGATCTTAACCGATTGAGTCGTGTGGTGACTCGGGCACCGTGGGGGGGCAGGTTGCAACGGCAGGGCCGCTACGATCGAATCCCGTCGGCGCGGTTGAGTTCGATCAGCACGGGTTGATGATCTGATGCGTCGGTCTTTGCGTCGACATGAAGCGCGCTCACTGCGGGCGCCAGATCCTCGGTCACGAACACAAAATCGCAGGTGTGGGGCGTGGGCCACTGTACCCGGTCATGAACGCCGTTCGTGTGGGCGTGAGTCTCGCCCGGGTGGGCGAGGGGCCAGGCGTCGCGCCAGGCGGGCGCGTCATCGATGGGTTCGAGCATGCGCGCGTACTCGGCCGAGTCGTTGACGAAATTGAAATCGCCGCACAGGAGCGCCGACGGGGGGCGAAGCCGCGCCTCGAAGGGCGAGCCGCGGTGCCGCGGCTGACCCTGGTCGGCCTGATGGCTACAGGCCTCGCGGTGTAGGGCGCGAAGGTGGTCGACCTGAGCGGTACGCTGCCGCAATGAGTAATACTCGAGGTGGGTGGTGATGACCCGTAGCGGTCCGCCAGACGTCTCAATCACGGCTTCAATCGCCACCCGCTGCATGCCGACTGCGTCAGAATCGGCCGGCCAGGCGAGCAGATGTCGCCAGACGCCCAGCACCGGTAGCCGCGACAGGAGCAAATTGCCGAACCGCGCCCGTCCACCCAGAACGCCGGGTACGTCCACCGCGATGCCTTCCACGGCTTGATAGCCTGGCAGCAGCGAGGCGAGCAGACTGAACTGATTCTCGCCGACCGAGCCGGCCAGTCCGGGGAATCCGTCCGAGACCTCTTGAAGGCATAACACATCAAAGTCTGCGAGGCCGCGGGCGGTATTGATGATGCGTACCGGGTCGACTTGCCCGTCGCAGCCGCGGCACCATTGGATATTCCAGGTGATGAGTTTCATGTCTGGCTTTTGGGCTAGCGGATGCCCGCTCGCATGAATGATTGAACGAACTGCCGCTGAAAGAGCAGGAACGCGATCAGAAGCGGCGCCACGGCGAGCAGGGTGGCCGCGCAGATCAGCGACCAATCGATGCCTTGGTCGGTGCCGGTGAATACCTGCAATCCAACGGTGATGGGGCGCGACTCCACCGAGTTGCTGACCACCAGCGGCCAGAGAAAGTTATTCCAGTGGTGGCTGACTGACACCAGACCATAGGCGAGGTACGTGGGGCGGGCGAGCGGCACATACACTTTCCAAAGCACCTGGAGCGCGCTTGCGCCCTCGACCCGCGCTGCCTCATCGAGCTCGGCAGGGATGGTCTTGAAGGTCTGGCGAAGCAGAAAGATGCCGAATGCGGATGCCATGTAGGGTAGGCCGATACCGGTGATGGTATCGATCAGTCCCATCTGACTGAGCGTGCGATGGTTTTCAACGATCAGCACATCGGGCATCACCATGAGCTGAATCAGCACCAGGAAGAACGCCAGATCGCGCCCCCGGAAGGCAAACCGCGCAAACGCATAGGCCGCGAGCGTACCGAGGATCATCTGCGCAACCAGGATCATGGTGACCAGCATGACGGTGTTCAGAAAATAGCGCGCGAACGGTGCGGCACCCCAGGCTGCCGAAAAATTATCGAGCGTGAGCGGTGCACCGAGCTCGAAGCGCGTTGAATATTCACCCGGATGAAAAGCGGTCCATATCGCGTAGACCAGCGGCAGGGCCCACAGGATCGCGAGCATCCAGGCGGCTAGCGATTCAAGCGCGCCGCCCCCGGAAAAGGGCGGCGCCGCGGGCGTTTGTCGACCGGAGAGCGAGGGGGCGTGCGGTGTCATGGTGGACGGGGCGGCTTCAGCGATAGTGAATACGACGTTCGAGAAGCCCGAACTGAATCAGCGCAAGGAGCGCGAGCACCGCGAGCAGCACCGCGGTGATGGCGGCTGCGTAACCCATGTCCCAGAACTTGAAGCCCACCTCATAGAGATGGAAAAGCAGCAACGTGGTGGCGTTATCAGGCCCCCCTCGCGTCATGACCACGATATGGTCCACCAGCCGAAAGGAGTTGATGACCGCGTTGATGAGCACAAAGAGGGTCGTGGGCATCAGGAGCGGGAATACGATGCGGCGGAGGTAGGTCAGGCGGCTTGCGCCCTCGATGGCCGCCGCTTCGGCATAAACCGGTGGAATCTGCTGCAATGCAGCCAGATAGAAAATCATGAAAAAGCCTGACTCCTTCCAGATGGTGACCAGAATGACGCAGGCGAGTGCAGTGGATGGGCTTCCGAGCCAATTGTGGCTGGGCAGACCGAAGAGCGAGGTGAACTGCTCAAGCAGTCCGTACTGAGGCGTATAAAAGAACAGCCAGATGTTGGCCACCGCCACCATCGGTAGCACCGTGGGCGTGAAGTAGGCGAGACGCAGCCAGCCGCGACCAGCGATTTTGCCGTTGACCCAGAGCGCCATGAGGAGCGCGAGCGCGATTGAAACCGGGATCGTGCCCAGGCAGTACCAGAGGTTATTTTCAACTGCGCGCCAGAACACCGCGTCTTCAATCAAGGTCTGATAGTTATCAAGACCCACGAACACCGATGGCCGATTGGCCTTCGGCGTCGACATCAGACTGTGACCCAGCGTGGCGATCGCCGGATAGTGCGTGAAGAGCGCGAGCAGGCACGCGGCGGGCAAAAGGAGCAGCCAGCCGTTTACATGGACAGATACGCGCTTCACTCGAGCAGATCTTGAAGTGATGGGTGATGCCCGTGGCAGGCGTGTCGCCCGCCACGGGCCGTGGGATCAGCGGCGATAGGAACGCAGAATCCGCTCGGCTTCGCGCTGCGCATCGCGCATCGCGACCTCAGGGGTTTTCGCCCCGGTGAGGGCCGCCTGCAAGCCATCGTTGAGCGCCTTGGTGACGCGCTGGTTCTCGTGGGTGGACAGTTCAGCAACCGAATGCTGCAGCTGATCTCGCGCCACAGCCGCAGGCGGGAACGACGCCACATACTGCTTCATCGCCGGCGTCTCGAACGCATCGGGCCGTACCGCCACATAGCCGGTATCAATACCCCACTGGGCCGCGCGCTCGGGCGAGGTGATCCAGCGCATGAACTTGAGCGCGGCCTGCTGCTGGGCCGGGGTGCTTTTCTTGAAGATGTAGAAGTTGCCGCCACCGGTGGGCGAGCCCAGCCGCTTGTTAGCGGGCAACATGGCCACCCCGAAATCAAACTTGGCGTTGTTGCGCACATTGGTGAGATTGCCGGTGGTGGTCCACATCATGGCGGTCTTGCGCTCGAAGAAATCGCGCGGCGTGGTGCCCCATTCGATCACGCCGGGTGCCATCACGCGGTGCTTGCGAGACAGATCGACCCAGTATTGCAGCGCCTCAATGACGGCGGGCTTGTCGAAGTAGGTTTCGGTGCCGGCTTCGTTCATGAGCTCGATACCGTTCTGGGTGGTGAATCCCTGGAAGAGCCAGTACGGGAATCCGGAAGAAGGCACCTGCACGCCCCATTGCGTGGCATTACCCTGAGCGTCGCGCTTGGTGAGCTTTTGCGCGAAGTCGGTCATCTCGGCCCAGTTGCGCGGTGCGCGCTCGGGGTCGAGCCCGGCCTCCTTGAAGAGCGACTTGTTCCAGTAGAGAACGATCGTAGAGCGCTGGAACGGTACTCCCCAGACCTTACCGCCGGTCTGGCTGTTGTACATGAACGCCGGATAGAAGCTCTTCAGCCAGGCCTGATCTTCGGGGGTACGGGCCAGATCGCTGACCGGAAGAATCGCGTCCTCATCAATCAGGGTGAACATATCGGTGGAGAGCAGCACCGAAGCAACCGGCGGCTGGCCGCTCTTGTGTGCGGTCAGCGCCTTTACGATCGACTCCTGATAGGTGCCCGAGTAGATTGGGGTCACTTTGATACCAGGATTTTCCTTCATGAAGTCGGCTGCGTAGCCGTCGATCAGCTTGGTGATCGGGCCGCCGACCGCAACCGGGTAATAGAACGAAATTTCCGTGGTCTGGGCCCATGCACTGCCCACACAGAGCGCCGCGGCTGCAGCGACCGCAGCACGTTTCAGGGGATGGGTGAGGGTCATCTTCTCTCTCCGGTTTGTGGAAGGGTCAAGCGGTGAGGGCGCGCGCAGCGATATCGTTGCGGCGCGCGCCAGTGATCGCGTTAAAGCAGTGCTGCGCCTCGGGTGCCCAGGTGAGGCGCAATGATTCGCCAGGCCGCGGTGTGAGCCGCCCAGGCTGCCGAATAACGATCGCGCCCTTGCCGGCGCGACAGGCAATCACGGTATCGGCGCCCAGGTATTCCACGGCTTCGACCTGCGCACTCACCTCGCCCGAGTCGGTCATTCGAATATGTTCGGGGCGAACGCCGGCGAGCAGGTCGGCGGCGGGTTGGTGGGTGATCAGCGGACCGGCCGTGCCCGCGATTCGGCAGCCATCGCCCGCGATGTCGAGTGGCAGCAGGTTCATGGGCGGCGTGCCGATGAAACTGGCGGTGAAAGCGGTTGCCGGATGCTCATAAAGTTCGGCTGGCGTCGCGTTCTGCTCGATGTGACCGGCTCGCATCAGGATCACCTGGTCGGCCATGCTCATCGCCTCCACCTGGTCGTGCGTGACATAGAGCATGGTGATACCGAGCGACTGTTGTAGTGCTCGAAGCTCGCGGCGCATCTCGTGGCGCAGACGGGCGTCGAGATTGGACAGCGGCTCATCCATCAGGCACACCGGCGCTTCAGCGATGATGGCGCGGCCGAGGGCGACCCGCTGCTGCTGCCCACCGGAAAGTTGCGCGGGCTTGCGGGCGAGCAGTTCGCCCAGCCCCAGAAGCTTCGCCACCCGATCCAGGCGGCGGGCGCGTTCGTCGGCCGCCACTTTTCGAACCTTGAGTCCGAACAGGATGTTTTCGGCAACGCTCAGGTGCGGGAACAGCGCGTAGGACTGGAACACCATGGCGAGCCTGCGCGCGGCCGGAGGCTCGTGGGTGACATCGCGCCCGCCTATCCTGATCCGACCCTCACTGACCTGCTCCAGCCCCGCCACCAGACGCAGGGTCGTGGACTTGCCACACCCTGAGGGACCGAGCAGCACGGCAAAGCTTCCCTCCGCCACCTCAAATGAGACCTGGTTGACGGCGACGGTATCGTCCCATCGCTTGCTCACAAGATCGAGTTCAATCGTGCTCATCAGGACGGGAGAGGTGAGATCGGAAGTCGCGGAGCATAGCGCGGGATGGCGGGCTGGTAAATGAACGTGGTGGCGCCTGGACGAACGGCCGTTTTCGCTGGGTGTGGCTGCGGTGTTGGTTTAAACCTTCTAGAATGCGGGATCACCGTGACAGGGGCATGACGTTTTCGGCGTAAGCGTCTCGCCCCAGTCAGATCGGGCGCTCGCGCCGGGCGAGCGCCAATCTTCTGGAGACTGATCCATGCTTTTGCTCGGAACCCGTGAATTTGCCCAGTCGGTGCGCAAGCAGGGCCAACTTCATAACGGCATGCAGTACTGGCGCAACGACTTCTTCAAGTCATCTGACGATGATGTCTGCACGCCGCAGTGCTACCTGGTTGAACAGTTCCCCGATTCGGTCAATCCCACGCATTTTCATGTTCAGAATCAGTTTCAACTGTTCACGCGCGGCGAAGGTACGATCGGCCGCAGCCCCAAACCGCTGCGGGCGTTCACCGTCCACTATGCGGGGGCCTACACCGGTTATGGCCCCATCGTGGCGGGCCCCGAAGGTGTTGACTACATCACCATGCGTGCGTTTCGCGACCCTGGCGCCAAGTTTGTTCCGCAGCAGCGCGAATTGATGCGGGTGGGGCCCAAGCGGCACTGGGCATCCGAGGCGCTCATGCCAATGGAAGCGGGCGAGCTCGCAGCGCTTCAAGCGCCCCGGGTGGAGGTCGTTCATGGCCCGGACCCGGATGGGCTGGCTGTTGACCAGATCCGGCTACCAGCAGGGGCGGCCACCGAGGTCCAGATCGCTCCCGCAGCGGTGGCGATGTTCATCGTCGTGATTCAGGGCGTGGTTGAGCGCAACGGCCAGCGGCTAGCGCACCTCGAAAATCTGTTCGTGTCGGCCAACGACGCGCCGTGCCTCATTGCCACCACTGAAGCACCGGCAGAGGTTCTGGTGCTGCACATGCCAGCGCCTGACCCCGCTTATGCCTGAACCCGCTTACGCCTGAACCCATTAACGCCTGACCTGATTCACACCCGACCCAAACCCGGGTCGCTCAGGTAGTCGCTGGTTGCTACGCCGTTGCCGGACGGGGCCTCAGCTCCTTGGCCATCCTGCGCGCAGTTCGCGGCGCAGGATCTTGCCCATGGAATTGCGGGGCAGAGCGGCCACCTGTCGGATCTCCTTTGGTACCTTGTACGCCGACAGCCGTTCGCGGCAGAGTCGCGCGAGGTCATCAGCCTCGGCATTCATGTTTGGCCGCAGCACCACCCATGCGGTCACCTGTTCGCCCCAATAGGGATGGGGGAGGCCCGCGGCTGCACACTCGGCAACCGCCGGGTGTGAGAGCAGAACCTCCTCGACCTCTCGGGGATAGACGTTTTCGCCCCCACTGATGATCATGTCGTTCTTGCGATCCACCAGATACACATAGCCTTCGTCATCGATACGGGCCAGGTCGCCGGTGACGAACCAGTCGCCCCGCATCGATTTCTCGGTGGCCTCCGGGAGGTTGAGATATCCCGAAAAAAGATAAGGCGAGGCCACTGCCAGTTCGCCGACCTCACCGGCCGCCACATCCTGTCCGTCGTCATCGAGTACACGCAGATGAGTGGCGGGAAGCGGCTGGCCGACGCAGGCGATTTTGCGCAATTGATCGGCCGGTCGCAGCGCGCAGGCAATGTTGGTCTCGGTGGTGCCGTAGCGCTCGAACAGTCGGCCCTCGCCGAAATGCGCAATGATCTCGGCTTTCATTGATTGTGCAAGCGGCGCGGTGCCGGAGATCACGGCCTTGAGCGAGCTCACGTCGTAGCGACGCGCGCGTTCGCCCGCGGCAAAGAGTGCAGCAAAATGCGTGGGCACCATATAGGCGCTGGTGGCCCGGGTTTGTTCGATGGCCGACAGCAGGGCTTCGATGTCGAACTTCGGCATGATCACCACCGAGCCGCCGAAGAACACCGGTGCGAGCGACATCAGAAAGCCCGCGCCATGGAACATGGGCGTGGTGGCCACCGCGCGGTCGTCCGGACCGTAGCATCCATGCTCTGCGGCCATCGCGTAACAGGCGAGTACCCGGCCGCGGTGGGCGAGCATCACCCCCTTGGGTCGGCCGGTGGCGCCCGAGGTGTAGGGCACAGAGAAAATATCGTGTTCGGTGATGCCGGCATCCAGACGGGAGGAGCGCGCCTGCTTGATCAGTGCCTCGTAGTCGCGTTCCATCACAATGATACGCTCGACCCCGGGTGGCACTGAGGCTCGCGCCTGCTCGGCGAGCGCCTCGTCGACGAACAGAATGCGCGCGCGCGAGTCTTCGCAGATGAAACGCAGCTCAGGCCCCGGCGCCGCCGGCCCGACGGTAGCGCAGGCCACCCCGGCGGACGACAGGCCAGCGACCAGTTCGAGATACTCGAGCCGATTGCGGCACTGAATCGCGGCATGGTCGCCACGGCCAAGACCCAGACCGGCAGCGAGCTGCGAGACGCGGTCGATACGCTCGACCAGCTGCCGGTAGGAGAGGCGGCGCGTGCCTTCGGTGATGGCGATTTTTTCCGGGGTGCGAAACGCAGCCGAGCGAATGCCATCGGCAATCAGGATGGAACGTGAACCGCCGTGGCGAATGCTGTCAGACATGGATTGGAACGATGGAGGTCAGAGTGACGGCTACTATGGCAGCCTTCGGATAGCCAGGCTGAATCTCATGTCGTCGATCGAAACTCTTGCTGCCGCGCTGCGCGCCATGCTGGGCGCCGAGCATGTCGTGACGGACGCGCCCGAACTGGAAGCGGCCGTGGCCGACCTGTTTCCGTTTCCACGCCCTGCGCCTGCGGCGCTGGTGGTACGGCCCGGGTCCACGATGGAGGTGTCGGAGATCGTTCGCCAGACCTGCCTTGCCGGACTCCCGGTGGTGGCGCGGGGGGCTGGGTTGTCTTACACCCGAGGGCTGGCGGCGCCCTCAGCGGCGGTGGTGGTCGATTCGTCGCGGCTCGACCGGATCGAAATTCATGCTGAGGACATGTTTGCGGTGGTGGGCAGCGGGGTGAGCTGGCAACGGCTTGCCGAGGCACTCGCCCCGCACGGCCTTCGCTCGCAGGTGCCAGGCCCCATCTCGGGGGCGGTCACCACGGTGGGTGGGGCGATTTCGCAATATGTGCCGGGCAGCATGGATGGCGTGATCGGGGTGAGGGTGGTGCTGGCGGACGGAACGGTCGCCGTCACCGGAAGCGGTGCCCGCGCCGGCGCCTTGCCATTCCACCGGCATGCCGGCCCCGATCTCACGGGCCTATTCATCGGTGACTGCGGCGTGTTCGGCATCAAGACCGAGGTGGTGCTTCGCCTGGTACGCGAGCAGCCCGCAGCGTTCGCGTCGTTTGCCTATGCCGATCCGCAGGTCATGGTGGCCGACATCATCGAGCTGCGCGCGGCCGGGCTGGTCACCCGAGCGCTCGTGCTGGATCAGAGTCGAGGCGAAGATGCCGGTCGGCTCGAAGCAGGCGAGGCGCTGCGCACCGCCGGAGCGGTGGCTGCGAGCGCCGGGTCGGCGCTGGGGGCGCTTCGCGAGATGGCGTCGATGGTGAAGGGCCGATTTGAACTGGCAGCGGCCAAGTGGTCGCTGCACCTCACGGCCGAGGCGCCCACCACGCAGATGGCCGAGCAACTGATGACGCTTGCGCGCGAGCGCTGCAGTCGCTCCGCACGCGAGATCGAGCCCACGGTTCCTACGGCGCTCCGCGCGCGGCCCTATTCCATCCGGGGATTCGTCGGCGTGGAAGGCGAGCGCTGGATTCCGGTGCACGGCATGTTGGCGCCGTCCAGAGCGCAGGCTGCACTTGCTGACCTGGAAGCTTTGTTTTCGCGGCATCGTGCCGCCATGCAGGCGGTCGGCATTCGCCAGTCTTATCTGATGTCAGCCGCTGGTCCCTATCTTACGATCGAGCCGATGTTTTTCTGGCCGGATGAGCTCGACCCCATTCACCTGAAGCATTTGTCGGCACGCAATCGTGAGCGCTTTGCCGGCCGCCCCCGAAACGACTCGGCGCGCGCGCTGGTGGGCACCCTACGCGCCGAAGCGCGGGAGTGCTTCGAGCGTCATGATGCAGCGCATGCCCAGGCGGGGCGCTTTTACCGTCATGCCGAGCGGCTCGATGCGGGGTCGGCCGCGCTTCTTACGCGGCTGCGCGATGCGCTCGACCCCGATCGGCGTATGAACCCGGGCGTTCTGGGATTGGGTTGAGTGCGTTGCGGTGAATCACTCACTGCGCCTTGATGTTGGCCTGCTGAATCACCTTGCCCCACTTCTCCGCTTCTGACGCGATGAAGGTCTTGAAGGTTTCAGGCGGGCCACCCACTACGTCGCTACCAAACCCAATCAGGCGCTCGCGCATCTCTGGGGTGCGGATGATCTGGTCGATCTCGGCGTTGAGCTTGGCGATGATGTCGCGCGGGACCCCTGACTGCGCGGCAAACCCGAACCAGCCCGTGGCCTCGTAGCCGGTGACGCCGAGCTCATGCAGCGTCGGGAACTGTGGCGCAGCCGCCGACCGTTGCGAGTTGGTGAGACCGATCATGCGCACCTTGCCCGCCTTCTCGTTGGGGATGACGGTGGACAGGCTGTCAAACATCAGATTGATTTGCCCGGCCACCAGATCCACCACTGCATGGCCCGTGCCCTTGTAGGGGATGTGAACCATCTTGACGCCGGTCATCATCGAAAACAGTTCGGCAAACAGATGGGTGGCCGTGCCCTGGCCGGTTGAACCATAAGTGAGTTTGTTCGGGTTGGCGCGGGCGTAGGCAAGGAATTCATTCAGGTTGTTCACCGGAACCGACGGGTGGACCACCAGCGCGTTTGAAATTTTTGCCACCAGGATGATGGGCGCAATATCGCGATCGACGTCGTAGGGCACCTTTGCGACCAGAAATCGATTGAGCGACAGGCTGTTTGAGCCCAGTAGCAGCGTGTAGCCATCGGCCGGCGACTTGACCACGAAATCAACGCCGATGATGGTGCTGCCGCCGGGCTTGTTTTCGACCAGTACAGGCTGGCCCCAGCGCTCGGTGAGCTTGGTGCCGACGGCGCGCGCGATCATGTCGGTGGGGCCGCCCGGCGGGAAGGGGACGATGACCCGGATCGGGCGGTTGGGATAGTCGGACGCCTGGGCCAGGGCGGGTGCGCTCGCGCTCGCCGTGAGGGCGAGCAGTGCGGCGGAAAGCAGGCGGCGGACAGGTAGTCTGGGGATCATGTGGTCTCCGGCGATGAAAGTTGGAGGGGGGGTCAGAAGGCACGGCCGCGCCGCACTGCCGAGACGAAGGTCATGGGGTGCAGCCGCTGCGGTGGGAGCGTTGCAGGCCGCTCCGGTCCCGGGTCTTGGGGCAGGCCATAGCGGGCCTGAATATCGCAAAATCCAGCCCGGGCGAGTTCGTCGCGCCAGTCGAATTCAAGAAGCGTGTGAGCATAGGGCTCGTTGTTGCGCGCCGCATACCCGCTCAGCAGCCAGCGACCAACGGTGCCGCCGATGGCCTCGAACATGTCATAGGCGACCAGCAGCCCGCCCGGGCGCAGCACCCTTGCCGCTTCCCGGATGGTCTGGCGGATCACCTCGGGCGGCAGTTCATGCCACAGCCAGTGCGAGGCCACCACATCGAGGCTTGCGTCGGGAAAGCTGAGATCATCGGCGCTGCACTGAACCAGTGTGACGGGCGTGTGTTCTTCGACGGTACGCAGCGCGCCCAGCTGCAGACTCCCGACGCAGACATCGCAGCCATAGACCTCGGCCTGCGGCAATGCGCGCTTGATGGCACGTGTGGACCGCCCGGCGGTGCAGCCCTGATCCAGGATCGCATGAGGCTCGAGTTCGAGCTCGTTCAGGCGTTCGGCGATCCGCTCTGCGTAAAAGTCAACGAGTGCGTCGGGATCGGAGAGCGCAAACGAAAGACCGGTGGTGTACCAGGCGAGCGCGTAGGCATTGACCGGCTCACGCCACAGCCCGCCGGGTTGCTGATGCGTTTCGGTGTTGGCGATGTAGGCAGGAACCTTGAGATCGGGATCCAGCTCCAGATGTACCAGCCCGCTTGCTTCAGCGAGAAGGGGCGCCAGCCGATCTTTTTGCCGCGCGACTTCGGTGGAAAAGCCCCATCGCCCCGACCATTTCATCTGCTGAATACGGCGCTCCAGGAAGGCATAGAGACGATAGGCCGGGCTTGTCTGCATGTGGTGTTCGAGCGCTGCCACGGTGGGTGCCGGTGCTTCATTCGCTTCGCGGACGACCTCACGATAGAGCGGGCCACCCCAGTGGCGCTTCAGTCCGGACAGATAGCTCTGCCACGCGTCGACCTCGAACGAGCTCTGCCAGGCGCGGGACGCGGGACGGGAGCCGGGGTGGGGGGCGTTCATCGGGTTAGCGGCTGAACATCGCCGCACTCACGTCGGGCGACTCATCAGGCGAGGTGAAGGCGTGCAGCAGGGCGCGGCCGAATTCGGCCTCTTCGGTGGCGAACCAAGCCGCCATGGCGGCGCTCTGGCCGGCCTTCTCGAGTGCGCCATCGTCGAGAAGCTTACGTTCGCCGAGGGCCAGACGCATGCGCTGGAGCTCAGACTTGAGCACATAGACCTCGCCCGCGAGTGACAGGATGACGCTCATCAATCGGGCGCTGTCCATCGGGTCACCGGGCGCCAGGCCGGCGAGCCCGGCAAAACGGGGAGCATCCTGCGGGGCGGCGGCAGGTGGGGTCGCTCCAGCGCTCGTGACTGGGGTGGCGCCTGATGCGGGGGGCTGATCGAGGGTCATACCGGCGTCCTCGTTAATGGTGTGGCAGGTTAGAGCGAGCGGCGCGTTCTTGCATCGCGCGTTCCGAAGATTGAAAGGCAGCGGGTTTGACGATTAGTCCGCAGCGTCCCGGAGTCTCTGCATGGCGGCGACAAAGGTCTCGCGGTGTGTCGAGCGATCCGTGTGCAGGCCCGCCGATACACGCTGCTGCCCCGCTACCCAAACCTCGGCAAAGGGCGGTGCCTCGCAAGCAAAGATGGCGGCGTCGATGAGCTCATGCGGTGCTACGCCCAGCAGGCCGCCCGCTTGGGGGTCGAGCACCAGACAGTCGGCCCGGGCACCCGCTTTGAGACCCCAGGCTTGATCGCGAAAGCCGGCGGCAGAAGCGCCTGCGCCGAGTACGCTGCGAAGAAGCGCCGCGCCGGTGGAGGCCACCCCGGCGCCGGGGTCGGCGGCAATGTTGCGACGCTCGAGCGCAAGCCGCTGCCCATACTCCAGCAGCCTGAGCTCTTGCGGCCAGTTGCGCTGCACATGGCTGTCGGAGCCGATTGACATTGGCACGCGACGTGCCCGCCATGCTTCGAAATGGAAGCGACCGTCGCCGAGGTCAGCCTCGGTGCTCGGGCACACCACCACGCCGGCGCCCGTGGCCGCAATCGCGTCGATCTCGGAGGGGTCGACGTGCGTGGCATGCACCAGATGCCATCGGGCATCAAGCGGCGCATGGGCCGCGAGCCAGGCCATCGGCCGCTGCCCGGTGGCTGCGAGACAGTCGCGGACCTCGGCCTGCTGCTCGGCGACATGGATGTGAATCGGGCCCTTGTCATCGGCGCAGGCGCTGGCCAGCTGACGGATAGCGTCTGGCGATGCCGCACGTAAAGAATGAATCGCCACCCCTGCCGACACGTTAGGCAGGTGCCAGCTTCGAACCGCATCGCGGATCGCGAGCACATCGCGCACGGTGGTCCGAAAACGCCGTTGACGCTCAGCCAGTGCGGGCTCGCTGAAACCAGCGCGTTCGTAGAGCACCGGCAACAAAGTGAGTCCGATGCCCGTGTCGGCGGCCGCCTCGCTCAAGGCTTGGCTCATGATGAATGGGTCAGCGTGAGGACGTCCGTCCCGGTCATGATGGAGATAGTGAAACTCGCAGACCTGCGTGTAGCCGCCTTCCAGAAGCTCGGTGTAGAGCAGCGCGGCGATCGCGCGGAGCTGCTCGGGGTTGATGCGAAGCGCGAGCGAATACATCTGCTCACGCCAGGACCAGAAGTCATCCTGGGTGGCATCGCGCCGATGCGTGAGGCCGGCAAAGCCGCGCTGAAAAGCGTGGCTATGCGCATTGACGAGGCCCGGCAAGGTCGGGCCAGGCAGCCGATAGTCGGCCGACGACGGATCCACGCCCGCCGTGATCGCGGACCACTTACCAGATGAATCGATTTCGAACCGCACGCGCGCCTGCCATCTTTCGTCGATCCAGGCGTTCGGCGCCCACAGCCGCCTTGGGCGAGACCGGTTGGGCGAGGCGGCGTGATCAGTCTTCAATGCGGTCTCCAGTCGCGAAGCGTCCGGATCAACGACTCGAGAAGGGGCGTGACCGCTGCTGCGCGTGCCGCATGCCAGGCGTAGGGGGGATCTTCGAGCATGTAGGCGCGCCAGCTCATTTCGAGTTGCACGGCGTGCACGTTGGAGTTGGGGCGGCCATAGGTGCGTGTGATGTGACCGCCCTTGAAACGGCCATCGATCACCCAGCTGTAGCTTGATTGCTTGGCGAACACCGCCTCGACCGCACATCGTAGCGAGAGCGCGCAACTCGCCCCCGAAGCCGTACCGATATTCATGTCGGGGAGCTGCCCTGGGAAAAGCCATGGCAGCTCGCCCTTGATGCTGTGTGCATCGAACAGTACCGCGTGCCCATGTTCGCCTCGCAGCCGTTCGAGCTCGGCGGCGAGCGCCTGGTGATAGGGCTGCCACCAGGTTGCGACGCGCTCGCCGATCTCAGCTGAATCGGGCTCGCAGCCGCTTCGATAGAGCGGCTCGCCGGTAAAAAATCGCGTGGGGCAAAGTTCGGTGTTGTTCTGGCCCGGATACATGGGCTGGTTGTCGCTTGGCCGGTTGAGATCGACGACGTAGCGACTGGTGGACGGAATCAGAAGGCTTGCGCCCAGTTCGCGCGCGAAGCTGTAGAGGCGATCCAGGTTCCAGTCGGCGTCTTCGACCGCGAGCGCGCGGGGCACGAGGCGATGGCGAAACTGCGCGGGAATTGACTGACCTACGTGCGGAAAGCTGATCAGAAGCGGTGAGCTGCCGTGATGTAACTCAAAGCTTACGGACGCGGCTGCCGGGGAACGTTGGTCGGTCATCAGCGGATCACCAGATAAGGGGTTACTGGGAAGCAAGGGGCGCGGGGCGAGATGCGCCCCCGAAAACGCTCCCCACGCAGGGTGCGTGTCCAAAGCGATAGGCAATTTCGCGGGGATGTTCGGCGTTCCAGATGGCGAGGTCGGCGCGCATTCCCGCCAGTAGGCGGCCGCGGTCGGCGAGGCCCAGCGCCCGGGCGGCGTTCACCGTGACCCCACGCCAGGCTTCCTCGGGCGTGAGCCGGAAGAGCGTGCAGGCCATGTTGAGCATGAGAGGCAGTGACAGCGCAGGCGACGATCCGGGGTTGTGGTCGGTAGCAATGGCGATGGGCACGCCCGCTTCGCGCAGCGCCTGAATCGGCGGCAGGCGGGTTTCCCGAATGAAGTAGTAGGCACCGGGCAGCAGCACAGCCACGGTGCCGGCTGCCCGCATGGCGGCGATCCCTTCGTCGGACAGGTATTCAAGATGGTCGCAGCTGAGCGCACCGTATTCGGCGGCGAGCCGGGCGCCTTCCTGGTTGCTCAGCTGCTCGGCATGGAGCTTGACCGGCAGGCCGAGGGCGCGAGCGCGGTCAAACACGCGCCGCGTTTGGTCGGGTGTAAAGCCGATGGTGTCGCAGAACACATCGACCGCATCGACCAGCCTGCTTTGCTGCTGCGTGGCCAGCCATGAACAGACTTCGTCGATGTAGTCGTCGGGGCGGCCGGCAAATTCGTCGGGGAGGGCATGGGCGCCAAGCGAAGTGGTGCGCACCGACCAAGGAAGCTCGGCGCCCAGGCGTCGGGCTACGGCCAGGCAACGTGCCTCATGAACTTGGTCGAGCCCGTAGCCTGATTTGATTTCGATGGTGGTGACACCTTCGGCCATCAGCACGCGGGCGCGCTGGGCGGCAAGCTGGAACAGGGCCTCGTCGCTCGCCGCTCGCGTGGCGCGCACGGTGGAGCGGATGCCGCCGCCGGCACGGGCAATCTGTTCGTAAGTGGCGCCGGTGAGGCGGAGCTCGAATTCAGCCGCGCGGTCACCGCCGTAGACCAGGTGCGTGTGCGGGTCGATCAGTCCTGGCGTGACCAATGCCCCGCCCAGGTCGATCTCCAGGCGGGGGAGGGTTGTCGCCGGCAGATCGGCCTCGCGCCCCAGCCAAACGATACGATCGCCATCAGCGACGAGCGCGCCGTTGTCAATGAGCCCCCATCCGGATTCCTCCGCGAAGGTGGCAAGCCGGGCGCTTCGCCAGAGCGTTCGTGCAGGCTTTCGCGCGTTGCTCATGAGACGGTCTCCGTACAAAGCAGGGCGAGCCAGAAGGCCTGGCCTCCGGCGATCAGGCGCCAGGGCGGGAGGGCTTGCTGGCGCCGAGGTGCCGTCCGAACGTCTGGCACTGCGCTCCAGCAGAGCGTGCCCGCATTCAGTCGTTGCGGCGGATTGGAATCGTCGAACTGCACGTCTGCTGCCTGGAAGACGAACAGGCCGCGCCACTTCGCTTCTGTGGCAAAAGTCGACCCCGGGGGCGCTGCAAGCAAGGTGATCCGGCCATCGGCGCGGCGACCCATCAAGTTGAGATCACGGGTGGGGCCCTGAATGAGGCGGCAACCGATGGGCTCCTCGCCTGCGAAGGCAGTCGGGGGATCGCCAATTCGCTGGCGGCGCGGGCCACCGGGGAGGTCCAGTTCAACGCCTTCGCCCTCCAGGACGGCAAAGCACCGGTCAATGCCCGGAAAGCTCGAAAAGGGGCCTTCCTGCGTGATGTCAGCCACGCTGACCCTGACGCTCCAGGCGTGGTTGCCAATGGCCGTGTCGCCAGGTGGGGGCCAGGCGAGGAGTTCGCGCGTGACCCCGCCACCATTCTTCCAGGGCAGGGCCGGGCATTGGGCGAGCTCGACCCGGTGAACCAGCGGCTGCGGCGAGGCGGTATCGATCACGGGTTGAACTCCCCCGAGAGCTGATAGCGTGCGCCCGGATGAACCAGTCGAGCAAGCGTGATCACCGCATTGCGGGTGAACGTGCGCCGAACCATGATGAGACAGGGATCGGCCCGACCGATATGAAGCAGTCGCGCCTCGAGCGCCGTGGGGAGCGATGACTCGATGGTGTACTGCGCCCGCCAGAGCGCCGTGTGACGAAACAAATAGCGGGTGGGGGTAATGCGCGAGAAATCGGCCTCGAGATAACCGGGCGCGCAGGCCGGGTTTACGAAGCGGTCCTCGCACTGCAGAGGCTGGTCGTTTTCGAAGTGGATGATGCGCGTGTGAAAGACCCGATCACCCACGGCAACACCCAGCTGCGCAGCGAGTTCGACGCCAGCGGTTTCTGCCGCCTGATGCTCGACCCGGGCGCGATGGCGGTGTCCGCGTGCTTCGATTTCTTCCTGCAGGTCGCGGATGGTAAGCGTGCTCGACACCCGATGCAGGGGCGCTGCGAACGACCCTACGCCCTGAACGCGTTCGATCAGGCCTTCGGCCTGCAGCTCCTTCAGTGCCCGGCCCACCGTCATTCGGCTGACCCCGAAACGCTCGACCAACTCCGCCTCGGAGGGCATTCGGCTACCCGGTGGCCAGCGCTCGTCGGCGAGGCCCTCTTTCAGATGGCGCTTGATACGGGCGAATGGGGCTTCGGCGGCGGGCAGAGGCGTGGAGAGTTGCATCGCGGCAATTTACTTGCCCAGACCTGTCTAGACAAGTAGAGTGTGTGGGGTCAGTCCCGAAATCTGAGGCCTCCCATGAATGACATCGCCAATCCCCAGACGCTTGCGGCGACTGTGCCAACATCATCGCCTGCGGGCCCGCATCCGGTCCGTGCGCCGCGTGGCACGCAACTCAGCTGCGCCAATTGGCTGATCGAGGCGGCGTACCGCATGATCCAGAACAACCTGGATCCGGAAGTGGCCGAAAACCCCGATGCGCTGGTGGTGTACGGCGGCATTGGCAAGGCCGCCCGCAACTGGGAGAGCTATGAGGCGATCCTCGCGGCACTCCGCAGGCTGAAGGCCGATGAATCGCTCCTCATCCAGAGCGGTAAGCCCGTGGGTGTTTTTCGTACCATCGAAGACGCCCCCCGGGTGCTGATCGCCAATTCGAACCTGGTTCCCCGCTGGTCCACCTGGGAGCATTTTCATGAGCTCGACCGACAGGGGCTCATGATGTATGGGCAGATGACTGCCGGTTCCTGGATCTACATCGGCAGCCAGGGCATCATTCAGGGCACTTACGAAACCTTTGTCGAGGCGGCGCGTCAGCACTTTCAGGGAAGCCTCAGCGGGCGCTGGATTCTGTCGGCCGGGCTGGGGGGCATGGGCGGCGCGCAGCCGCTTGCAGCGAGTTTCGCCGGCGCCAGTTCGCTCATCATCGAGTGCCAGCAAAGCCGGATCGATTTCCGCCTGAAGACCCGTTATGTCGACGAACAGGCGAATGACCTCGACGACGCGCTCGCCCGCGTGCAGTCGCACAGCAAAGCCGGTCGGGCGGTATCGGTGGCGCTGCTCGGTAACGCAGCCGAGCTGCTGCCCGAGCTTGCTCGTCGCGCGCAGTCGGGGGGGCCGCGTCCCGACCTGGTCACCGATCAGACCTCGGCACACGATCTCATCAACGGCTATCTGCCGCCTGGCTGGAACGTGAACCAGTGGCGCGCCGCGCAGGCCGACCCGTCCCAGCATGCCGCCCTTCGCCAGGCGGCGTCACTAGGGTGCGCCCAGCATGTGCGGGCCATGCTGGCGTTTCAGCGCATGGGCGTTCCCACGGTCGATTACGGCAACAACATTCGGCAGGTGGCCTTCGACGCCGGGGTCGCCGATGCGTTCGACTATCCTGGTTTTGTTCCCGCCTATATCCGGCCGCTGTTCTGCAGGGGCAAGGGACCGTTCCGTTGGGTGGCGTTATCGGGTGATCCGGAAGATATCCGCCGCACCGACGCCAAGATGAAAGCCTTGTTTCCTCATGACGCACATCTGCATCGCTGGCTCGACATGGCAGGCGAGCGCATCGCCTTCCAGGGGCTGCCGGCCCGTATCTGCTGGATTGGCCTGGGTGAGCGGCACCGCGCGGGTCTGGCCTTCAATGAAATGGTTCGCACGGGCGAACTCAAGGCGCCGATCGTAATCGGCCGGGACCATCTCGATAGCGGATCGGTGGCGAGTCCCAATCGCGAGACCGAGGCCATGCGCGACGGCTCGGATGCAGTGTCCGACTGGCCGCTGCTGAACGCGCTCCTCAACACCGCGGGCGGCGCCACCTGGGTGAGTCTGCACCATGGCGGCGGCGTTGGCATGGGGTACTCGCAGCATGCGGGTGTGGTGATTGTGTGTGACGGCACTGACGCCGCGGCCCGTCGCATCGAGCGTGTGCTTTGGAACGACCCCGGCACCGGGGTGATGCGTCACGCTGACGCGGGGTATGAGTCAGCGGTGCAGTGCGCGCAGCAAAGCGGACTCGATCTGCCCATGATCGGCCACTAATGACTGCGCACTCGCAGCAACGGTTGATCCGGTGAGCGCGCACACCGCAGGCTGGCTATGCGCCTGACGCCAGGCGGGTTGTCACTTGCGCAGTTGCGTGCGATTCACGCGGGCGGCCCATCGTCCGCGCTTGAACTCGACGAGCAATGCCTACCTGCGGTTCAGGCGGCCGCCCGGGCGGTCGAGCAGGTGCTCGCGAGCGGCGTACCCGTCTATGGGGTGAACACCGGCTTCGGACGACTGGCGAGCCATCGCATCAACGAATCCGACCTCGCGACCCTTCAACTCAACCTGATTCGCTCTCATTGCGTGGGCGTGGGCGAGCCCCTCGCGCCGGCGGTTGTACGGCTCATCATTGCGCTGAAAGTGGCGGGGCTTGGGCGAGGTCACTCTGGGGTCAGGCCAGCAGTCATTGAGCATTTGCTCGCCATTGACAGCCGGGGCCTGGTTCCCTGGATTCCTTCGCAAGGGTCGGTGGGGGCCTCGGGCGATCTCGCACCGCTTGCCCATCTGGCGGCGGCGCTGATGGGGGAGGGTGCGTTCTGGGTTGACGGACGCGCAGAACCCGCTTCAGACGTACTTAAGCGCGAGGGCATTGCGCCGCTGGTACTGGCCGCCAAGGAAGGTCTTGCGCTGATCAACGGCACACAAGTCTCAACCGCGCTCGCGCTTCATGCGCTTTTTGCGTTTGAACCCGTGCTGGAGGCTGCGCTCGTGACCGGCGCGCTCACGCTGGACGCCGCGCGCGGCAGCGACGGGCCCTTTGATCCGCGGGTGCATGCGGTCCGCGGCCATCCAGGGCAACGCGACGTTGCGCTCATCATTCGGCGACTGCTCGAAGGAAGTCCGATCCGGGCCTCCCACCGCGAGGGTGACGATCGGGTTCAGGATCCCTACTGTCTGCGATGTCAGCCGCAGGTGGTGGGTGCCTGCCTTGATCAATTGCGATCAGCGGCAGAAGTTCTGCTCCGAGAGGCCAACGCCGTCACCGACAATCCGCTGGTCTTTCCGGCCAGCGACGAAGCCCCGGCGGCTTTTTTGTCGGGGGGTAATTTTCATGCCGAGCCCGTCGCGCTCGCGGCCGACGCCATGGCAACTGCCATCGCCGAGGTGGGCGCCATTGCCGAACGGCGGATCGCCATGCTGATCGACTCAAGTGTGTCGCGCCTCCCGCCTTTTTTGTGCGCCGATCCAGGGCTGAACAGCGGCTTCATGATTGCTCATGTCACTGCTGCTGCGCTGGCAAGTGAAAACAAGTCGCTCGCGCACCCGGCCAGTGTCGATTCGCTTCCCACCAGCGCCAATCAGGAAGATCACGTCAGCATGGCTACATTTGCCGCGCGGCGGTTGTTACCCATGGTGCGCAACGTCGCTCACATCATTGGCATTGAATGGCTGGCCGCAGCCCAAGGCATTGAGTTTTTGCGACCGCTTCAGAGCTCGCCCCCGCTCGAAGCGGCGCATGCGCTGCTTCGGGATTTCAGCCCGCCGGTTGCCGTCGACCGGCTGCTCGCGCCTGACATCAACCGCGCGACCGAACGAGTTGTTGACGGTACACTCGCGCAGATTGTTCGCAGTCAGCCGGGGCTGCCCATGCTCCTGGCCTCTTTTTACGCTCACGACTCAGGGAGACCCTTATGAAGACGATCGCATCGCGCGGCCTGTCGTTGGCCGCAGCAGTGCTGTTCAGCGCTGTCGCCGGAACGGCCGCCGCCCAGGAAACCAAGGTTGCCGTCGGACTGTCGGGCTGGACGGGCTTTGCCCCGCTCACGCTTGCAAAAGAGGCGGGCCTCTTCAAGAAGCACGGACTGGATGTCACGCTTAAGAAAATCCCGCAGAAAGATCGGCACCTTGCCATTGCTTCGGGCGACATCCAGTGCGCTGCGACCACGGTGGAAACCTGGATTGTCTGGAACGCCAATGGTGTGGCCACCACGCAGATCTTTCAGCTCGACAAGAGCTACGGGGCCGACGGTATGGTGGTGAAGGCCGGTATCAACAGCATCAAGGAGTTGAAGGGTAAAACCGTGGCCGCCAGCGCGCCGGGTACCGCACCGTATTTCACGCTCGCCTGGATGCTGCGCGAAAACGGCCTCACCATGAAAGATGTGAAGGTGGTGAACCTCGAGCCGCAGGCTGCCGCGAACGCCATGATCGCGGGCACGTCAGGCGTTGACGCAGCCATGACCTACGAGCCCTTCCTGAGTGCGGTTCGGGCCAAACCCGAGGCGGGCAAGATCATCGCCACCACGCTCGACTACCCGATGATCATGGACACCTTCGGATGCACGCCGAAGTTCCTCGCCGAGCAACCCAAGGCAGCCAAGGCGCTTGCCGATGCCTACTTCGATTCGCTTGCCATGATCAAGGCCGAGCCGCAGAAGAGCTTTGGCATCATGGGCGCAGACGTGAAGCAGAGCGCTGAGGCCTTTGAGAAAAGCCAGTCGTATCTGCGCTGGCAGGATCGTGCGGCGAACCTGAAGTTCTTTGCGGGCGAACATGTTGCCTTCAGCAAGAAAGCGGCTGAGATCCTGCTCGAGGCGGGCATCATCAAATCGGTTCCCGACCTCGGTAAACTCGCCGACACCCGCTTCATTCAGTAACGTCACACGCCCCCCAGTCACCCGCGCGGCCGCCTCGTCCTGTCGAAGCGGCCGCCAGGTGTCTGCTGCGGCCTCTGTCTGCCCCGCATGAAACCCCTCGTACCGGTCACCTTTGCTACCCGCGTGGTGCTGGGCATTCTCTTCTTTGTCGTGTTCTTTGCCGCCTGGGCGTTTGCCACGCTGGGTGGTTATGTCTCGAAAACCTTCCTCGCCGATCCGATCACCATGTTCAGGTCAGGCTACGTGCTCCTGACCGAGATGGCGTTTGCCCACGACATCATGATGACTGTCTGGCGGGTGGTGGGGGGCTTCGTCATTGCTGCCGTGATTGCCTTGCCGCTTGGCGTGGCCATGGGCGCCTACAAGCCCATCGAAGCGTTCTTCGAGCCTTTCATCAGCTTTGCCCGCTACCTGCCGGCCAGTGCGTTCATTCCGCTTCTCATTCTTTGGGCGGGTATTGGTGAGGCGCAAAAGCTGGCGCTCATCTTTATTGGCAGTTTCTTTCAACTTGTCCTGATGATTGCTGTCATCGTGGGCAATACCCGACGCGATCTGGTGGAGGCTGCCTACACGTTGGGGGCAAGCGACCGCTCGCTCATCTGGCGGGTGCTGATTCCAGGTGCTGCGCCCGATATCGCCGAGACGCTGCGGATGGTGCTGGGTTGGGCCTGGACCTACGTGATTGTGGCTGAGCTGATTGGCGCCTCAAGCGGCATCGGGCACATGATCACTGACAGCCAGGCGCTGCTTGCGACCGACCAGATCATCTTCGGCATCATCGTGATTGGCGTGATCGGGTTGTTGAGTGATCTGTTCTTCAAGCTCATGAACAGACGGATGTTTCCCTGGGCGGTACTCGGGCGATGACTGCGGCGACACGAACCCCCATCCTCACTGTGCGGGGTGTAGAGCGCAGGTTTGAGTCATCAACCGGGAGCACGCTTGCGCTTCAGGCCACCGATCTTGATGTGGCGGAGAATGATTTCGTGACCATTCTCGGTCCGAGCGGCTGCGGGAAAAGCACGCTGCTTCGGATCGTTGCCGGCTTGGATCACCCCACCGCGGGCGAAGTCCGGCTTGATGGCCGGCCGGTTCGCGGGCCCGGCGCTGACCGCGGCATGGTGTTTCAGAGCTACACGTTGTTTCCCTGGCTCAGTGTGCTCGACAACGTGTGTTTCGGGCTGCGCGAACGTGGTTTGCCGAGGCCGCAGCAGGTTGAAATTGCGCAAGGCTTCATCGGGAAAGTGGGGCTGAGTGGTTTCGAGCACCACTACCCGAAGCAACTATCGGGTGGTATGCAGCAGCGCACTGCGCTGGCCAGGGCGCTGGCCAATGGCCCGCGCATGCTGCTCATGGATGAGCCCTTCGGCGCACTCGATCATCAGACCCGCGAGCTGATGCAGGAGCTTCTGCTTGGCATCTGGGAGGCAGAAGCCAAGACCGTGCTGTTCGTTACCCATGATATTGACGAAGCGGTTTTCATTGGCAGTCGGGTGGTGCTGATGAGCGCACGGCCCGGGCGCATCAAGCTCGACCGGCCCGTGCCATTGCCGCACCCGCGGCTTTATTCGGTGAAGACCGCGCCCGAGTTTTCAAGCCTGAAGGCGGAACTGACTGAGGCAGTGCGAGTCGAGGTGCTCGCTGGGGGTTTCGCCTCTTAGGTGCGCGTCGGCCGGGGCGGTAGCCGTGTGGCGGATCGACTGGCTGCGCCGGCGCATTCGCGCCGGTGCCCTCGG
>CAIPNM010000134.1 GCA_903866395.1 uncultured bacterium | reverse complement strand
TGGCCTTGCCCCCGAAAACCGGATCCCTTGCTGAGTGGTTCAAAATGATCGGCAAGGGGAGAGTCAATCATGGGGACTGGTACGAGGGCGCGGTACACGCTGGAGTTCAAGCTCGAGGCGTTGAGGCTGGCGAAGACGGGGCAGAACATCGCCGCAACAGCAAAGATTCTAGGCTTATCGGAGCAAACGCTGCACAACTGGATCAGGGCAGAGCAGCAGGGGCGATTGGGAGGCCCAGGTGCGAAGTCGGTGAGCCCGGAGCAGATGGAGATTGCGCGACTTCGGGCGGAGCTGGCGCGGGTCAAGATGGAGCGCGACATCCTGGGAAAAGCGACGGCGTACTTCGCGAAGCAGCGGGACTGAAGTACGCCTGGATCGAGCGAAACCGCGCAAGATGGCCGGTGTCGCTGAGCTGCAAGGTGTTGGGCGTGAGCACGAGTGGCTATCACGAGCATTGCCGTCGCTCGATAGCGCCGCCACGGCCTGGCAAGCGGATCGGCAATGAAGCATTGCTCGTGCATATCCGAGCGGTTCATGCCGAGAGCCGAGGCGAGTACGGCTGGCCACGAGTCTGGAAGCAGTTGCTGATCAACGGCATCCGGGTGGGCAAGGAACGGGTGCGTAGGCTGATGCATGACCATGGGATCAAGGCCCGAGGCAAGCGCAAGTTCAAAGCGACCACTGACAGCAATCACTCGATGCCAGTGGCGCCAAATCTGCTGGCTCGGGACTTCTCGCCGGCAGCACCGAACGCGGCGTGGACAAGCGACGTCACGTACATTGCGACCGATGAGGGGTGGCTTTATCTGGCAGTGATCCTGGACCTTTTCAATCGAGAAGTCGTGGGCTGGTCGATGAAGCCTCACATGCGGCAGGATCTGGTGGTGGATGCGCTGCGTATGGCGTGGTTTCGCCGGCATCCTGCGCCAGGACTGATCATGCATAGCGACCGTGGGAGCCAGTACTGCAGCAAGGCGTTCACGAAAACGATCAAGGCGTACAGCATGCGAGCGTCGATGAGCCGCAAAGGCGACTGCTGGGATAACGCCCCCACGGAGAGCCTGTGGGGTTCGTTGAAAGTGGGGCGGCTTCATGGAATGCGATTCGCGACCCGTCGCGCCGCAATGGATGAGGTCATCGACTGGCTGACGTTCTACAATCATCGTCGCTTACATTCGACCTTGGGCTACGTCAGCCCGATGCAATTCGAGCGGGCATGGCTTGCTGCCCAGGCAAGGCAGGCCGCATGAGGCCTCAGATAAGGGGGCCGGAAAACGAGGGCAAGGTCACCAATGTGGTGGTCAATGACACAGCGTACTTGCGAAGTACCGGGAGTCGTTTAAGCCGATTCGGCTGTTCGCCGTATCGGAGATTTTTGGTTCGCTCGCGGAGGCTCATCGGGTGCATTTCAACGACGGCGGAGTATTCGATCGCATCTATACAGCTCGGTAGGCGGACACAGCAAACGAAAGTATGGCGCGCGATCGCTAGAGCCTGAGGACGGCGGCGGTCAACTCCAAAGGCGAGATCACCTGTGTCCGGTCGCCGATCGGCCAGCCCTCACGCACCGGTGCAACCACCCAGGCCTCGTGTACGCCCACGTCTTCGCAGGCCTGCCAGAATCCGCGCGTGACCTTGGGCGCGGACGAAAGCTTGGCCTCGATGCCGATCAGACGCCCCTCCAACTCGATCACCAGATCCAGTTCTGCGCCCGCCGCAGTGCGATAGAACGCGACCGGTACCCCTGACGGCAGTCGGGCACAGATTTGCTCGATCACGAAGCCCTCCCACGACGCGCCTGCGGACGGGTGTCCTGCGAGGGCCTCTGCGTCGCGAATGCCGAGCAGGGCATGGAGCATTCCCGCATCGCGCACGTAGACCTTGGGCGATTTCACCAGTCGTTTGCCGAGGTTTGCGGGCCATGGCTCGAGGCGACGCACCACCAGGGCATCGACGAGGTGGTCTAGCCATCGGCTGATCGTGGGCGAGGAAACGCCCAGGGACCGCGACAAGGCCGATGCGTTCAGTAATTGACCGTGGAGGTGCGCAAGCATCCGCCAGAAGCGGCCCATGCTTGGCGGATCCACTGCGACGCCAAGGGCGGGAAGATCGACGTTCAGGAAATGTCGGGCGAAGCCCTGGCGCCATTGCCATGAGTTCTCATCGGATGCAGCGACATAGCTGGGCGGAAAGCCGCCGCGAACCCAAAGTGGTTCGATATCCTCAAAGCGTCTGGCCACCTCGGGAAGTAGAAGCGGCGCCATATCGATCATTTCGAGGCGACCAGCGAGGGTCTGCGTTGGTCGGAGCAGACGAAACGACGCGGAGCCCAGCAGCAGAAAGCGGCCCGGTCGACGATCTGCGTCGATCTCCGCACGCAGCTCGGAGAACAGCCCAGGCGCGTTCTGCACTTCGTCCAGCACCACCAGGCGATCGCGTCGCGAAGAAAGGTAGCGGGCGGGGTCGGTCAGCTTCGCCAGATCGGCTGCGGTCTCCAGGTCGAGGAAGACCGAACCGGTGCGGATCGCGGCCGCCTCCCGGGCGAGCGTGGTTTTGCCCACCTGCCGCGGGCCGAGGATGGCCACCGCTGGACTGCGGGCCAGGGCCCGATCCAGATTGGAGGCGGGGAGGCGTTTGTACATCCTCGCAAATTAAATATGGGATATTAAATTTGCAAGGTTAAAAATCGACCAAGAATTCTCTGTTCGGACGCTCCCTAGCGCGGGCGCTTTGCCACCACCTCACGCCACAACGCCATGTCTTTAAGCAGATAGTCCTGGAACTGGGCCGGCGTCATGGCGGTCATCACGATGCCGCTGCGGCGGGTGAGGGTCTCGAGCACGGCAGGGTCGGCGAGCGCGTCGTTCACGCTGCGATTGATCTGATCGATCAGCGCGGTGGGCGACGCCTTCGGGGCCATCAGTCCGTAATAGACGCCCACGTTGAAGTCGTAGCCGAGCTCCTTGAAAGTGGGGACATCCGGCGCAAGCGGTGAGCGATCTGCGCCAGTGATCGCGAGCGAAATGATCCGATCCGACTTCACGTCGCCCAGCAGGGGGTTGATCAACAGATCGATCTGCCCGCCCATCAGCGCGGTGAGCGCATCACCCCCCCCTTTGTAAGGGATGTGGGTCATGCGGACACCGCTGATCTGCTCAAAAAGTACCGTGGCCATGTGTGGCGTCCCACCTTCGCCTGATGATCCGTAGTTGAGCTTGCCGGGGTTTGCACTGGCACGTGCCACCAGATCTTTAACCGAATCGATGCCAGAGGACTTGCTCACCTTGAGGATGACGGGTCCTATGCCCATGAAAGCGATCGCTGACAGGTCGCGCATGGCATCAAAATTCTGGCTCGGATACATGGCCGGGCTGATCGCAATGCTGTTGGCAACCACCAGCAGGGTGTGGCCATCGGGTCGGGCGCGCGCGACCATTTCGGCGGCGACATTGCCGCCGGCGCCCGGCTTGTTTTCCACCAGTACCGGGTACCGGAGCGTCTGGCTCATCTGCTTGGCTACGGTGCGGGCGACCAAGTCAATGCTGCTGCCGGGAGAAAACCCGACCACCATCGTGACCGGACGCTCCGGAAAGCTGCTTTGTCCCTGTGCCTCAGCGATGAAGAGCGCAAGGGGAAGCAGGGCGGCTGCGAGCGGGCGAAACATCTTCATGACAACTCTCCGTAATTCGGCGACTCGCTATGGTCGCCCGAGGATGATGACCTTATCTCAAGGGGCGGATGTCCGGCGCACCGAAACCACCGCCGCCAGGGGTTCGAAGTACCACTTCATCTCCCGGCATGAGCACCTGGGGTTTGCGGCTGTCTATCACTTTGCCGTTGATCAGCACTGCGCCGGGCGCGCCGTCGTTGCCGCCCCGCAGACCGGGTGCCGGGATCCTGATCCGTTCGGTGAGAAACACAATGGCCATCGGGCCGCTGTGTCGGCTCACAAAGCAGAGTTCCTCGCCGTCGCCGCCACGATGCTGACCTTCGCCCCCCGAGCCTTTCACCAGGCGCTTGTAGCGGATGAAAAGCGGGGCGTCGCGTTCGGCGACCTCGGTCGGGGTTGGCGAAATATTGCTCGGCCAGGACATAGCGCTCTCGCCATCAGAGCTTGCGGTGGCTCCCATGCCTCCGTTCTGGAACAGCACGGTTGCAAAGGGCCGGCCATCGGCGCGAAGTCCGCTCATGTTGGCGATCCAGATTGGCGAGCCCGCGCCCGCCATCACTCGGTCGGGAAGGATGTCTGCCAGTGCACCGAAAATCGCAACCGGCACATAGTGCCCGGTGCACGAGCGGCCACCCACCGGCGCGGGTGAGATCGGGTTGAGAATGGAACCCCTGGGGGCGATGACTTCGATCGGCCTGAACATGCCCTCGTTGTTGGGGAGATCAGGCAGAAGCAGTGACTTGATCGCATAGACCGACATCGCGCGCGTGTAGCCCAGCACGCAGTTGATGGCGCGTGGCTGCTGTGGCGATGAGCCCTCAAAGTCGCAGCGCAGGCTGTTCCCCGAAATGATGACCCGGAGCCTGAAGTGAAACGGCTCATCGAAACCATCGGTTGGCATGTCGTAGTGATAGTCGCCATCGGGTAGCGCAAGGATTGCGTCCCGCATCGCGGCCTCACTCCGGGCAAAGAGCGCCCCAGCGAGTTCGTCGATCGACCCCAAGCTATATTCTGTCAGCAGGCTCGTCATGCGGCTGGCCATGAGCTCAACTGCGCCCACCTGAGACCAGATATCGCCCACCGTCTGGTCCGGCGTTCGAACATTGGTTCGAAGCAGTCTCAACAGGCTTTCATCGGCCTGGCCGTTGGCAAGGAGCGGCATGAGCGGGATATGAAACCCTTCTTCGAACAACTCGCGAGCATCGACCGAGCGAATCTTTCCGCCGATGTCGGGCACATGCGCAGCGCTGGCGGCAAATCCCACCAGCTGTCCGGCGTGCACGATCGGCTTGACCAGGCAGATATCGTTGAGATGACCGGTGCCTATCCAGGGATTGTTGGTGATGAACACGTCACCCGCGTGAAACGACTGTGAGCGCTGTTCCGCGATCAGCGCCCGAACCGTCTGCGGCAGCGTCCCGATGAATGAGGGAATGCTGCCGCTGTTTTCGGCCAGGCACTGACCAAGCGAATCGGTGATCACCACGGCGAAATCGTTCGCCTCGGTTGAGAGCGTGGAAAACGAGGTGCGCATGATCAGCTTGGCAGCCTCATCGGCAATTGCGCGCACCCGCGTCCAGAAAATTTCCAGGAACAGCGGGTCGTTGTGGCGTGCCGCACCCGAGCGGGCAGAACTCGATTTCATGATTGGACCGGCTCGATATCGATGATCAGATTGCCGCTAGACGAGAGCAGGACGCGAGCCTGCGGCCCCAGCACCAGGGTGCTACCTGCGTCTTCGATCAGCAGCGGGCCTGCGGCCGAAAAGCCCGCCGGGAGCGCTGCGCGGCGGAGAATGACCGTGTCGACGAATCCGCCGAGCTCGGGGAAAAATACCGAGCGCCTGTCCGTGTTGGGCGGCCCTCCCGAATCGGCCGTCCTGTTTTGCCTGGACAGGGCATTCTGGCGCACGGGCGCACGGGCCGACACCCGCAGTGTGACCAGTTCAACCGCAACCTGGGGAGGTGTGCGACCGAATTTCCGTTGATATCCGGTCACGAAGGCGTCACGCAGCCGGGTTCGCATGAGCGCTTCGCTCGCGGGATCATGCTGGCGCAGAGCATCGTTCTCGCGTGAGGCGTCGCCCGCTTGAGGGTCGCCATTGGCATAGGGGCCATCAGGCAGGTCTACCGTGAGGTGAAAGGCCTGGCCGACGAATCGGCCATCGGCCTGGCGATGAAGGCTGACCGGCCCGAAGTCAGTCAGCAGGTCGTGGAGTGCGGAGCACGCATCGGCCTCGAGTTCGGCGAAGGTGGACTCCAGCCGCTTGAGTGAATCGGTGTCGGGTCGCAGGCTGACCGTGCGGGCACGGTCGATACGGGCGGGGGCGACCAGCAGGCCGAGCGCGGATGCGACGCCTGCGTCGGGTGGGCACACCAGCCTTCGAACACCAACCTTTTGCGCGACCCGATAAGCGTGCAGGGGACCGCCGCCGCCGGTGCAGACCAATACATGCTCTGCCGGATCACGGCCGCGCTCGGCGATGTGGACACGCGCAGCGCTCGCCATATTCTCAGCCACGATGTCGTGGATACCCCAGGCAGTGTCTGTCGGGGACAGGCCAAGTTCACGGCTGAGCGCGGCGAGGGCGCGCTCGGCGCGATCCCGATTCAGTGGCAGTGAGCCGGCAGCGAAGAAGTCGGGATTGAGATAGCC
>CAIPNM010000133.1 GCA_903866395.1 uncultured bacterium | reverse complement strand
GGTGGATGCGTGGTTTGATCTCGCGCTCGCCGACGGATTACAAACCCATTTCATCGGCAAGTTTTTTCAGAATGTCGATGAAGGCGTCGCGCCTCTGGTGCGGCACCCTGCGGGCGTGATCACCCTGTCGGATGCGGGGGCGCACCTGGGCTACATGTGCGACGCTGGCTTTGGGCTTCACTTTCTTGCGCACTGGGTTCGCGAGCGGGGCGTCTTCGACTGGTCATCAGGCATTCAGCGCCTCACGAGTGAGCCGGCCGACCGCTTCAGAATTCCCGAGCGCGGACGTCTTCAGGTGGGGGCGCCGGCGGACATGCTGCTGTTTGATCCAGCCAGGGTTGGGATCAGCGCCGCCTTCACGCAATGTGATTTACCGGGCGGCGCTCCGCGCAAGGTTCGCGAGCCATTGGGCGTGCACGGGGTGTGGGTCAATGGCACGCAGGTGCATGATGGTCGCAGCCATGTTGCCCTCGAACGCGGGCCGGGCGCCGTACTGGATCGATTCAACTGATAACGCAGGGGCAATGCAATGAACACTCATCCCTCTCTGTCACGACGAGCCACGCTTTTGACCCTTGCCGGGTTGGCTGCGGGCGGGGTGCAGGCGCAGTCGGCGGCCTGGCCCAACCGCACGGTACGCATGGTGATTGCTTTTCCGCCGGGCGGGCCCACCGACATTGTGTCGCGCGTGATTGCGCAACAGTTGAGTGTGCAGCTGGGCCAGAGCGTGGTGGTCGATAACAAACCCGGTGCTGGCGGCAATATTGCAGCCGAGCTGGTGGCCAAAGCGCCAGCCGATGGCTATACGGTTTTCTACAACACCTCGGCAATCGTGATCGGCCCGGCGCTCTACAACAAGGTCAACTACGACACGCTTAAAGACTTCACGCCGGTTGCACTCACCGCGAGCGTCCCGCTGGTGCTGGTGGTCAATCCGCAGCTGCCGGTCCGTTCGGTGGCTGATTTCGTGGCGTATGCGCGCGCCAACCCGGGCAAGCTCAACTACAGTTCTTCGGGCACAGGAACCATTACGCATCTCGCAAGCGCCATGTTGTCGGCGCAGCTTCAGCTTCAGACCACGCATGTGCCCTACAAGGGCAGCGCGCCAGGCTTGATCGATCTGGCCTCCGGTCAAACCCAGTTCATGACCGACACCATGAATACGGTTCTGCCCTATGTACGCGACGGCAGGCTGCGCGCGCTCGGGGTGGCCAGCGCACGCCGCTCAGCACTCCTTCCGGATGTGCCCACGCTTGGTGAAACCTTGCCAGGATTTGAAGCGGCAGCCTGGCAGGGTGTGGTGGTGCCGGCGGGCACTCCGGCTGACATCGTGAGCCGACTCAATCAGGAGCTCAACAAAGCGCTGCAGCACCCTGAGGTGCGGGCCAAGCTTGCTGCGCAAGGCACCGACATTCACGGCGGGACCGCAGCCGAATACGCCGAATACATCCGGACAGAAATGCCCAGGTGGGCGAATGCGGTCAAGGTGTCGGGCGCGAAGGCTGAGTGATCGCGGCCATGGGTGTAGCGGCGGCCACGGGTCGGGCGGCGGCCATCATCCGTGCCGAGCAGCGGTTCGACTCGGGTGAGTTCAAGGCCTTGCTTGCCCGCCGTTTGGCGTTGCCCACCGAAAGCCAGAACCCGGAGCGGGCGGCGGTGCTGGCCGACTACCTGCGAAGTGAACTGCAGCCGGCCTTTGAGGCGATGGGCTTTCGCTGTATCGAACTGTCTCACCCGAAGGCGGCAGCGCCATTTCTGCTCGCCGAGCGCCTGGAAGGGGCACAACTGCCCACCGTGCTGGGCTATGGGCATGGCGACGTCATCAGGGGGCTCGCCGCCGAGTGGCATGCGGGCCTGTCACCGTGGACGCTCACCGAGCGCGAGGGCCGCTGGTACGGTCGGGGAATCGCTGATAACAAGGGCCAACATTCGGTCAACCTGGAGGCGCTCGCCGCAGTGCTCGCCGAGCGCGGACAGCTGGGCTTTAACGCGCGTTACCTCATTGAGATGGGTGAGGAGACCGGTTCGCGCGGACTGCGCGAAATCTGTGAGGCGAATCGCAGCGCGCTCTCGGCCGATGTATTCATCGCATCCGACGGCCCGCGCCTGCGCGCCGATCGTCCCACGCTGTTTCTCGGGTCGCGGGGTAGCATCAATTTCGATCTCTCGATTGATGCACGTGCGGGTGGACATCACTCCGGCAATTGGGGGGGGCTGATTTCCAATCCCGGGATTCAGCTTGCGCATGCCATCGCCAGCATCACTGGCCCCACGGGCCAGATCCGGATCCCAGATTGGGTACCCGACGAGTTGCCGGCATCGGTACGACGCGTGCTCGCCGATTGTGAGGTAGATGGCGGGGTTGATGGTCCGTTGGTGGAGCCCGGCTGGGGCGAACCCGGACTCACGCCAGCGGAGCGGGTCTTTGGCTGGTCGTCGTTTGAGGTGCTGGCCTGCCGCATTGGTAACCCCGATGCGCCGGTGAACGCGATTCCGCCACGCGCCTGGGCGAGGTGCCAGTTGCGCTTCGTGGTGGGTGTGGATCCCGATCGCATTCTGCCGGCCTTGCGCGAGCATCTCGATCGGCATGGCTTTGGCATGGTGAAGGTGGAAGCCACGCGTGAGGAGCTGTTTCGGGCTACGCGGCTGGATCCCGATGATGCCTGGGTGCGCTGGGCCACGACCTCGCTCGAGCAGACCACAGGCAAAAAGCCTGCGGTGCTGCCGAATCTGGGCGGGTCATTGCCCAACGATATCTTCGCTGAGGTGCTGGGCCTGCGTACGGTCTGGGTGCCGCACTCCTATCCGGGCTGTTCGCAACATGCGCCCAACGAACACCTGCCTGCGGCGCTTCTGCGGGAGGCGCTGCAGGTGATGACGGGTCTGTACTGGGATTTGGGAACGGGCAGCGCACTCGCCGCGCTCGCTCAGTCCCGGCCGTCGTTTCGCATCGACCAGCCGCGAAACGGCGCGTAGTAGGCGCGAATGTCGACCATGTCAGACTCGATGTTGCCGGTGGGATAAAAGAGCCGATCCACCCCGCAGGTGCGCGTGCTGTGGTCCATGTACGCCATCACCACCGGTACCTCGGCACCGAGCGCGATGTAGTAGAAGCCAGTCTTCCACGTCGTGACCGCCTTCCGGGTGCCCTCGGGGGGAACCAGCAGTAGCAGGGGCGCGCGCTCGGCCGTAAAGCACTGAATCGCAGCATCGACCAGATTGTTGGCACGGCTACGATCGACAGGAATGCCGCCCATCCAGCGCATCAATCCGCCAAAGGGAAAACGGAAAATCTGCGCTTTGCCAAGCCAGTGAAGTTCGCGTTCAAGCACGAAAGCCGCCATCAGCATGTAGGGCAGGTCCCAATTGCTGGTGTGCGGCGCGCCGATGACGACCGCCTGTTGCAGGTTTGTCGGAATCAAACCCTCAAAGCGCCATCCGAGGAAACGGAACAGGGTACGGGCAACCGCCCGAAGCGCCGGGGTGACGAGCGGGGTGTTGAAGAGCGTTCGGGATGCGGGCTGAATGCCTGGGCCAGCCGTGCTCAAAGGAGGTCTCCGGATTTCATCAGCACTCCCCGCCAGATTCAGTGTCGGCGCGCTGATCGGCGCATTTGCGCAGCCGCGCGAGGGAGGGATCGTTGATCGGTGCCGGACTCTAACGCATCGCAGCACACTCCTACAAGCGTGCCAGTCCGGCATTTATCCGCTTGAACATTCGCCGATACACTGGCGTGTCACGCATCGTCTTCATCCAAAGGCGCCCATGTCCGGGTCTGTTCCGCCGTCCTTGATCGCGCTCGCGCCGCTGGCAGCGGGGCTGTCGCTCGCGGCGCTCACCGCGGCACTTGCGAAGCGGGCGGCGGCCGAAGTACCACCGCTCGGGCGGTTCATTGATTTACCTGGCGCCCGACTGCACGTGGTTGATCGCGGCCCGCTCACCCCGGGTCGGGCGCCGACCATCATGCTGCTGCATGGGCTGGGTGGGCAGCTTCGCCATTTCAGCTACCGGTTGATCGAGAGCCTGGCCCCCTCTTATCGGGTGATTGCCTTTGATCGCCCCGGCTCGGGCTATTCGAGCTGGCGGTCAGGCGTCAAACCCAGCCTCGCTGCGCAGGCCGATCTGGTGGAGGCGCTTGCAGGCCACCTGCAGATTGAACGCGTGGTGTTGGTGGGGCATTCGCTGGGCGGGGCCATTGCGCTGGGCGCTGCACTCAGGCAGCCGGCCCGCATTGCGGGGCTTGCACTCCTCGCCCCGCTTACGCATGCGCCGGTTCGGGTGTCCCGCCACCTGGTTCAGACGCTTCGGCTCGCCGATTGGGTCTGGCGTGCGCTGGCATGGACCGTAGCGGTACCGGTGGCTCGCCTGCAGCGCGAGCGTTGGCTCACCGATATCTTCGCGCCGGACCCCGTGCCTCTCGATTTTGCCTCGCAGGGCGGAGGCTCGCTGGTGCTACGTCCGTCACATGTACTCGGGGCAGCGCGCGATCTGATTGACATCCCGGTCTGGATGGAAGCGCTCACCCCGTGCTACCCCACGCTACGAAACCGGCCGACACTACCCATCGAAGTGCTCTATGGCAGGCAGGATCACGTGCTCTCAGCTGCCCTCCAGGGCGAGCGCTTTACGCAGGCGGTGCACCATGCCCGGCTGCATCAGATTGACGCCGGGCACATGCTGCCGCTGACACGTCCGCAGGAATGCGCCGAGCTGATTCGCAGGGTGGCCGATGCCGCGTGCGAGTGATCACGGATGAAGCGACCCGCTTTCGCCCTCGTCCTGGTTTGCCTGGGCGCGATGGTGGCGCCGCTCGACACTGCGGTCAATGTGGCATTTCCTGCGATTGCGGCGGCGTTCGGGGTGGCTCCTCGCGACATCGTCTGGGTGGTGATTGCGTTCGTCTTCACTCAGTCGCTATCGTCGCTGCTCTTTGGCCGATTGGGCGATCTCTATGGACATCGGCGAATGTTTCTCATCGGCATGGCGGGGAGTGTCTTCGCGCATGGCGCGCTCGCCATGGCCGGCGATTTCCTGTCGTTGGTTGGACTGCGTGCGCTCCAGGGGGCGGCGGTAGGAATGGCCATGGCCTGTGCGCCTGCGCTGGTGAGCATGGCAAGTTCGCCCGCCGAGCGCCCGAAGGCGCTTGCCCTCTACGCGAGCGCGATCAGCGGCGCGCTTGCGCTAGGGCCGCTTGCGGGCGGGTGGTTGATTGACGCCTTCGGCTGGCCGGGCGTGTTTTTGTATCGGGCGCCGTTCGCCCTGCTCGTGCTGTTTCTCGCGCCCTGGGGGCTTGCGATCAACGATCACGCGACCGGCCATGCGGCCAGACCGGCTGCCGCAGCAGTCGCCTGGTCAGCGTTGCGCGCGTCACAGTTCCTTGGCCTGCAAGGCGCGTCGGTGGTCGTTCAGGGGGCGCTGTTTTCAATCATGTTGTGGGTGCCTTTCGCACTCGCAGGGTGGCCAACCCTTCCTGTGGCGGGCGCGGGAGCGCTGATCGCGCTCTTTCCTGCGGGGGCGCTGATGACGAGTCTGTGGCTCGCGCGCTATCGCGGCGCCTCATCCGGGCTGCGCTCAGCGGCACTGGTGAAAACGGGGCAATGGCTTTCGGTGGCGGGCCTGACCTTGATCGCGCTGGTGCTGTCTGCCCAGAGTGCGGCGATGCTCGCCGTAGCGCTCTGGTTGGCTGGCGTCGGGATGGGCGTGTTTCAGGTGGGCTACCAGGAACGTACGCTCGAGGCTGTGCCCGCTGATAATCGAGGGCTGGCGGGCTCGCTCATCAACGTCACACGGCTGCTTGGCATTGTTCTCGGCGCGATGTTGTCGGGTGCTGCTGGCGCGAGCCTGGGCGTGGTGATGGCGATCGCACTCAGTGCCGTCGCGCTCGCTTTCTGGACCTGTCTCTTCCTCTTTGTTTTGCAGCCCGCACTATCGGAGGGACCGGGCCGATCATGAAATTTCAGTCTCGCGCCCTGCGCCATTTCGATGCCATCCGGCGCGCGGGCTCCATTCGTCAGGCGGCGCGCCAGCTGCATATTTCACCTTCGGCACTCAATCGCCAGTTGCTGGCGTTTGAATCGCTGATTGGATCCCCGTTGTTCGAGCGCCTGCCCACCGGGTTGCAGCTCACGCCGGCGGGTGAGGTGTTGGCGCGCCATGCCATTCATGTGATGCAGGACGAAGAGCGCATGAGCCAGGAACTGCAGGCGCTTGACGGTCTGCAGTCGGGGCATGTGGGGCTGGTCACGGTTGAAGCGCTCACCCATGCCTTTGTGCCGACTCTCCTCGGGCGCATGGCCGAGCGTCATCCCAGAGTCACCTTTTCAGTGGGGATCAGTGGGTCCAAGCGCGCCGTTGAACGGGTGATCGATGGATCCGCTGATATCGCCATCGGATTTGTGCATCAGCGCAACCCCGAACTCAGGCAGCTTGCGGTGGCGTCATTTGATCTGGGGGTGGTCGCCCGACCCTCGCACCCCCTGGCGAGCATGAAGTCAGTTCGCTTCAGTCACTGCATGCGATTTCCCATGGTTTTGCCTGCAGCGGAGCTCACGCTGAGGGAGGCACTCGAACCATTGCTGGCAGCGCAGGTTGAACCGCCCGAAGTTATTCTGGAAACCGGTTCGTTTGAACTCATGAAGCGGATTGCGCTACAGGGTCGAGGCATTGCGTTCGTCAACCGGTTTGGCATCGAAGACGAACTTGCAAAGCGTCGTCTGGTTCATATTCCCCTTAAGGGGGTGGCTCCCTCGCTCCTGGGTGTCTATGTTCGGGCGCGGCGCAGCCTGCCGCCTGCCGTGACGGCGTTTTGTGAGTTGACGGTCGCGCACATGCAGGCGCTTGCCGCGACCAGCCTTGCAGCGCGTCAACAATAGGGCGGGTTCGAACGGCCCGAGTCGCTTGATCGCTACCGGCTCCGGGCGGTATCTTCGCTGACCCCTCCCGCACGAAAGGGCCAGCATGTCCATTTACGATGCCCCCACCCGGCGGGTCACGGTCTCGGCATACGGTAGCGTCAGTCTCAACGTTCGTCTCGGTCCCGAGTCGGGGCCGCCTCTGCTCCTGCTTCACGGTCATCCGCAAACCCACCTGATGTGGCGCAAGGTCTGGCCCGCCCTGTCATCGCGCTTTACCCTGGTGGCGCCCGATCTGCGTGGCTACGGTGACAGCGACAAGCCAGTCGGGACGCCCGATCACGCCAACTACAGTAAGCGCGTGATGGCGACTGACTGCATCGAACTCATGCGAAGCCTGGGCCATGAACAGTTTACGGTCGCGGCCCATGATCGTGGCGCCCGAGTGGCGCACCGGATGGCGGCTGACCATCCGCAGCGTGTGACGGCGCTGGCCCTCCTCGATATTGCACCCACGCTTGCGATGTACGAGCAGACCTCGGAGGCGTTTGCGCGCGCCTACTGGCACTGGTTCTTTCTGATTCAGCCTCACCCCCTGCCGGAAACGCTACTTGCGGCGAAGGGCCCGGACTATGTCCGCAGCATGCTGGGTGGGCGCCACGCCGGGCTTGCACCCTTTGAGCCCGACGTGCTTGCCGAGTATCAACGCTGCGCGGCCGATCCGGCCACGCTTCACGGATTTTGTGAAGACTACCGCGCCTCGGCGGGCATCGATCTTGATCATGACCGAAGCGACCGTCGCGCTGGCCTGCGTCTGGAATCGCCCACGCTGGTACTGTGGGGACAGCACGGTGTAGTGCATCGCTGCTTCGATGTGCTCTCCGAGTGGCGCAAGGTTGCACTCAATGTACAGGGTGAGGCGCTCGCCTGTGGTCACTATCTGGCCGAGGAGCGACCCGACGACGTGGCTGAGCGCCTGCTCGCCTTCTTCTGAGGTCGCGAGCGGGTGATGCGGTCAATCAGTTGGCGCCCAGGAGCGTCCGCAGTTCGTCGGTACTGATCACCGTCCCGGTATCCTGACCCTGTAGCACGCCATCGGCGAGGTCGCGTTTGCGGCGGTGAAGGTCGATGATCTGTTCTTCGATCGATCCGGCGGTGACCAGTCGATAGACCGTGACCGGGCGCTGCTGGCCGATGCGATGTGCGCGGCCGCTTGCCTGGTCTTCTGCAGCGGGGTTCCACCACGGATCAACGATGATCACGTAATCGGCTGCCGTGAGGTTGAGACCGAAACCGCCTGCCTTGAGACTGATGAGGAACAGGTCGCCGTCGCCCGCCTGAAAGGCCGCCACGCGTCGTGTTCGCTCGGCTGCCGGGGTGCTTCCGGTCAGGGTTTGATAGCGGATTCCCGCATGCTCCAGTCGCTCGCCCAGCAGATCTAGAAAGTCGGTGAACTGGCTGAAGACCAGTGCCTTGTGGCGACCGGCACTCAGCTCGCGGGCGAGTCGTTCGAACTCCTGCACCTTCTCGCCGATCAGCCCGAGTTCGGGGGCCACGAGCCGAGGATCGCATGCTGCCCGGCGTAGCCGGGTGAGTTCGGCCAGCACATGGAAGGATTGCTGCGGATCGTCGCCATCGAGATCGGCGACGCGTTCGCGCGCTGCACGACGTAGGGCCTCGAGGAACTCGCGCTCGCGTTCGCCAGGCTCAACGCGATGAACAATTTCAGTGCGCTCGGGCAGGTCGGCTAGCACCTGAGCTTTGGTGCGTCGAAGAAGAAAAGGACCGATGAGACGACGCAGGCGGGCGCGGGTCGGTTCATCGCGCTGTCGTTCGATCGGGCTCGCAAAGCGCTCATTGAATTCGCTCGCTCGGCCGAGCAAACCGGGGTTCAGCAGATTCATGATCGACCACAAATCGCTCAGGCGGTTTTCCACCGGGGTACCAGTGAGCGCGAGCCGGAAATCGGCGTTGAGCGCTGCAATCGCGCGCCCGCGCTGCGTGGCTGCGTTCTTGAGCATCTGCGCTTCATCGAGGACCAGCGTAGACCAGCGACGCTCGGCGAGCGCAGCACCTTCCATCATGGCGAGCGCGTAGCTTGCCACCACCACATCGCCCGCGCCGAGTGCCTCCAGCATGGCCGTGCGATCGCCTTCGCCGAACGCCAGTACCCGAAGCGATGGCGCAAAGCGCTCAGCTTCTGCGACCCAGTTGCCGCAGACCGAAGTGGGCGCGACCACAAGCGCCGGGCCCAGCGCGGCGCGACTGAGCAGGAGTGCGAGTGTCTGGATCGTTTTCCCTAGACCCATGTCGTCGGCCAGGATGGCGCCCAGTCCGGCATGCGCCATTCGGGTCATCCAGGCGACGCCGTCGCGCTGATAGTCGCGAAGCTCCGCCTGCAGCGCCTCAGACACCTCGACTTCCAGCCCTGCCGCTTCCTCCAGTCGCCGGGCGCCAGCGAGCCACGGCTGATCGGCTTCGATGGAAAAGCCCGCCAGCGCCGCCTCGGCAAACGCTGCGGCGGCGCGGGGTAGCACCAGCCGGTCAGTGTTCGATTCGGAGACTGCGGCCAGATCGGCGAGCTGGGTCCGCAGCCGTTCGGTCAGCGCGAGGTACTCGCCTTCGCCGAGCGGCACGAAGCGACGCGCGCCGTGATCGCGAATCATGCCCAGCAGGTTTTGCAGCGACATCACTCTGGCCTCGTTGATCCGCACTTCCCCCTGAAGCGCAAACCAGTCGGAGGAGGATGCCACGGAGACACTGACCGCCTGCGGGCTCAGCGTGGTGACGCGAAGCGATTTGCCACGTGGCCAGTCCAGGCCCGCGATGCAGTCGAGCGTGGGCAGGCGCTCAACCGCCTGCAGAGTCTGTTCGGGGTCGGTCAGTAGCCAGCACGCGTCGGCGGGATCGTCGTCGGCGAGAAAGGGCAGCGCCTCAATCACCTGTTGCAGATGCGCGCGCTCGGCTTGCAGGTCACGGCGGGTGGAGAGCTCGAGGCCCTCGTGCACGGTAAGTGTTCGCTCTCGGCCGCTGCCCGGGGTCAGAGTCGGCCCGAAAGCGCCGAACGGCTGTGCGACCAGCCGCAACTGCACTGCGTCTCCCCGGGGTGAAAATTGCGCGCGCAGCCGGCTGTCGCTGTCCACCGCATTGCCGGCTTCGGCGTCGCTTTGCAGCTGAAAGTGGCCGGCCAGCGCGCGAAGTGCAGCATCGAGTTCGGCGCGTGCATCCACGGGCACCCGCCAGCGCCGCGAAATCAGCTCGGCCACCTGACGATGCGCTGGCGAAATACGCAGCAATCGTGCGTGCCCTTCCATCCCTTGCAAAACGCGCACGCTGTTGCGACGCGCGATTTCTGTTTCCGGATTGGCGGCGGTCCAACGGTCGCCGAGAAACGGCAGATCCGATTCACGGATCGGATCGAGCAGATGAAATTCGAAGGCTTCTGACCCGTCGTCAGCGCGCACGCGACGCACCTCAAGTTCGGGCAGCGCCTCGCGTAAGTCGACGGGTTCATCCGGGGCCTCGCGGAGCATCACCGCCGGATGCCCGATCAGCGCGACCGCTGCGGCCGACACATCGATACCGTAGCTGCTGCGGCCCCGGCGCATCTGCTCGATGCATCGTGCGACAGCCGCATCCCGCGGATCGAGGTCGGTGGCGCGTGCAACCTTGGCGAGCGTGAGTTCGCGAAGCTTCGAGCGCGCCCGGACACTTGCCAGACGCTCGTGGGGCGCGATATCGATCACCCGACCGATCGCATCCGTATCGATCACCCAGGCGAGCGTACCTGGCTGCGCGGCGGTTCGTGCAGGCGTCTGCGCGGGGGTGATCCGCGCGATGGCATCAAGCGCATCGCGCCATGGCTCGCGTGGTGCGCCGAGGAAGGCGGGTGCGAGGTGCTTTCGATTCTGGGCGGGAGCGGGCGCGGGCAAACCGAGACGCTTGAGCGCGTCTCGCAGCAGGTCTTCGCGGCAGAGTAGTCGCCGTTGGGCGAGATCCTCCAGCACCACCTGGCAGTGCTCGAGCGTCCAGCCCTCGGGTTCCAGCCCCAACCAGGCCGCGAGGAGCAACCGGTCGGGATCTTCACGCGAGCGGTGGCCTCGGACATCCGGGCCAGCGAAGGCGCGTAGCGAAGGCCGCTCCTCGCCCAGCCTGCAGCCGATGGCATGGGCCCAGAGCCCCCAGCCGTCCAGGCCGGGCTTACGCGAGCCGGATTCTGTGATGGCGAGTTTGCGTGCGGTGCTCCAGTCGGTGGGTTCAGTACGCGCGAGAAGGGCGATCAGAAACCAGCGTAGTGCTTCCGCACTGAGCAGTCCCTGTCGGGCACTACGCTCGCGCGCGATCAACTTTCGGGTGTCTTTAAACCTCAGGATGGCATCGTCCCAGCGGCCTTCGATGGCGGACACCAGCGCTACGATTTCCCCGCTCCGCGGGTCGTCCAGCGACTCAATGGCGGCAAGCGCACCCCGAACGTCGCCCGCGTTGGCACGTTGCCGTGCAACGGCAAGCCGCGGCGCTGCGCTCAATTCGCCGGCGTCTGTGGCGCCGGTGCCGGGCTCGATGCGGGCATCGAGCCAGTCGATCAGGCCACGCCAGATCGGCTGCGAGGTGTCGAACACCGTTGTCCAGCGCTCGAGTAGGCGATGACGACGCCTGGGATCGATTCGTGCAAAGGCGCCGGGCAAAAACGGATCGAGCATGCCCAGCACCAGCGGTCGATCATCGGTCAGCCGAAGATGAACACTCTGGGCGTCGAACTGGTGGCGATCCAGCGACGAATACACCAGAAGCCGACCGAGTGCGATCGGTTCATCGGGCTCGCGAAGCATCGGTACGGGTGTGTAGGCGCTTGAGGCCGATATCGGCGTCTGGGCCCGTACCCAAGCTTTCCAGGCCCGCGCCATCAGGTCTGCGTCGAAGAACTCGAGCAACCACTCTTCGCGTTCGTCTTCAGGCGCGATGAATCCCAGACCCGGCAATGTCTCCGCGAGGCCGTCGTTCGCGAGGCGCTTCAAGGCGATCCCCACCTCCTCGAGCGTGAACGGGACGCCGCGCGGGTGGGTCCAGCCAACTTCCCTCATGAACGCCACCAGCCAGGCCTTGCTGCGTGCACATCCACCGAGGCAAAGCGCCGAGAAGGTGGCACCCAGCGCGGTGCTCCGATCGGTGGGCCGGGGGGCAGGAAGATCTGACGGGGTCGGCGACGAGGCGCGCGCATCGGCCACAGCGAAAATCCAGGCGGTGAAAGGCCTGATGCTATGCGCAGCCCGCCACCGCCGCAAACCGCGGGGCTCAAGTCCCCGCGGCCTCTCCGACTATGGCGACTGGATGACGGTGTTGAGTACGCTCCAGAGGGGAAGCGTCCAGGGCACCATATCTTCGCGGTAGTACCACCAGAAATGACCGCCGATGTAATTGGGCTGGTCGATCTTCATGGTGTAGTAGCGCTGGAGTGTTTCGGCTTTGCGGGCCGGATCACTGGTGCCCACCTCGCCAAAACCGATCTTCGAGTTGGGAAACATGGCGGCAAGCTTTGCAAACACGGTCGGCCAATCGGGCCGCAGGTCGTTGCAGTCCTCCTCGTAGTAGCTGATCAGCACATAGTCCAGACCCTGCTTCATTCTGGCCGGAATATTGGCCTGGGCCCAGGTGAACATTTCGTTCGCCCGTCGCGACCAGCATTCCTCGTTGTAGTAGAGCGTGAGCGCAGTGACTTTGCCGCGGGCCTTCACCAAGTCGTAGGCACCGCTGATTTTCGCCACCACGCTCGAGGTGGTCCCCAGCCATTCTCCGTTTACTTCATTGCCCACCTCCCAGATATGCACGATGTCGCCCATCGAGTCGAGGTAGCGCGTGGTGCGATTGAGATAGCCATTCACGCTGATCCGCCGCACATAAGCCGAGTCGAGGATTTCGCCCATCAGGTAGCTCACCTGCGACATGGCGATCGCCGCCTTGCGGTAGTAGGCCGGTCCGACGGTTTCGTCAAAGACGATGCGGGCGGTGGGCTTACGGGACAGGCGCTGTAACGATTCGATGATCGCCGGCAGTTCGCTGATGTCGTCGACGGTCACGCCATAAATCGGCGTGGGGACCGGCGTTAATGCAGCGGCCGCCGCAACCGTTTGGGCGGCGAGAACCGGTTCATTGCCGTTCGAGCCTGCTGGGCTCGCACCGCTCGTGGACGCGCCGTTCGCGTGATTGTTGTTGCCGCGCCCACCGCAATCGGTCACCAAGAGCCCGGTGCCGATCGCTGTGGCAAAGACAAGCGCGGTGACCCACATCGCGCGGCGGTGCGCGGCCGCCTTCAGTCTGATATCGGAGCTCATCGGGTTCTCCCTCGAAGCGTGTCGTGGAGCGACAAAGCTTCGGCGAGAGCGCCCGGGCGATGCTTGATCCGACCCGGTACGTCAGACGATCAGCGACGACGACCGGCGGTGTTGCCCGCCAGATTCTGATCGGCGGGCGCGCACGGCGTGCGGGTGGTGTTTCAGTCGTACTCGGGGCGATGAGGGGTGAACACGTCGAGATTGAGCACAGGCTCATCGCCCAGCACTTCGCCCCAGTGCATGGTATTGGGGGGTACCCGCAGGAGCCCGCCTGCGCCCAGTTCGGTCACCGCCTCCCCGACATGAAAACGGATCCGTCCAGCGAGGATGTAGACCACCTGCTC
>CAIPNM010000132.1 GCA_903866395.1 uncultured bacterium | reverse complement strand
GCCCAGATCGGCGGACATCCGCGAGGTGATGGCGAGCCCCGCAGCATCGTCCTTGGCGCTATTGATGCGCTTACCGGTGGACAGTTGCTGCATCGAGTCGGTCATTTGTCGGCCGATTACCGCCAGAGCGTTGGTCGCAGATAGCGCCTTGGGGTTGGAATTAATGACAGTCACGGTCGCCTCAACTGAGCGGAATCTCGATTAATCGAACCTGAAGCGTCAGGTGTAATGTGCCGACGACACAGATTAAGAAACGAGCGTTGCGGTCGAAGTCCTCTGGGGGACTTCAGGCTCAGAACGATAGGATGCACTGCGCCCGCAATTCCATGCCTTCGTCAACGTCGGTGGATTATTTGCCAGTTCAATCGCTTCAGGCGAAAAACTTTAGGCCGCGCAGCTGTAATCCGCTGTAACGGTAGGCGGCGCACGTGAGCTGCCACTTGCGAGTTAAGGTTGCGCGCTGGAGGAGGTACACGAGGTGAAGCCCCCTCCGGCGTGTCCAACTCAAGCGACAGGTAACGAAAATACTTGTCTGGAACCGATTGAGGCACAGCGAGTGGCGATTGCCAACTGCCGTTCACATCCCCCTGTAGCACCACCACTAACTTGACCGTCTCGCCCTGCTCGCTCATCGTCACCGATATCTCGACCGTTCGATCTTAGAGCCGCTACCAGACCGCGAAAACGCGCGCTTTCCAATTAATGAACAGTTGCAGATCAGCGCTCAACGGATAACGTTAGTGTCAACCTGTCGTTGCAAGCCCCGCGCAAGCGATCGTGCGGAGCCGTTTCCCGCCCAAGGAGCGCCTCGATGAATATTCAGCCAGTCGTTCGATATGCCGTCCCAGTGCTAGTTGCGCTGGGTCTGACTCAGTCCTCCAACAGCCAGGCGCAATCAGGATACCCAGAGCGTCCAATCAGGATTGTGGTGCCATTTGTTCCAGGCGGAGTCTCCGATGTGATCGCCCGGCAAATCGGCCAGAAGATCACCGAACAAACGGGAAAAGCGATTGTTGTCGAGAATCGCGGCGGCGCGGGCGGACGAATTGGCTACGAGCACGGCGCGAAGGCTTCGCCCGATGGTTACACCGTGGTAGCCACCGACGCCACCTACACGATGCTGCCCGGCATCTACGGTAAGTTAAATTGGGAACACACCGACCTCACATCCGTACTACTGGTTGCGCAGATGCCGTTTGTGATCGCCGTGAAAAGCGGCGGGCCCTACAGCACGCTGGAGCAATTGGTCAAAGGCGCACGTGAGACGCCTGGGCGCATTACCTATGGCAGCTCAGGTAACGGCGCAGTGAACCATCTGGTCACCGAACTGTTCATGCGCAGTGCCGGCATCACATTGCAACATGTCCCGTATAAGGGGATGGGCGATGCAGTGCTGGGCCTTTTGAGTGGTCAGGTTGAACTGCTGGTAGCCGCCCTCCCCACCGGCATTCCGCATGTCAAGAGCGGCAAGATGACCGCACTGGCGGTGTCGTCTGCGAATCGCGCTTCCGGCGCGTCTCAGATTCCGACCGCACGCGAGCAGGGAACCGATTTCGTGACCAACAACTGGGTTGGCTTTACCCTGCCCAAAGGCTCGCCGCCCGAGGCCTACACCTGGATGCGCAAAGCCACGCTCGCCGCGCTGGCAACGCCAGAACTGCGCGGGCGAATCGCATCAATGGGCGCTGAAATGACGATTTTGGAAGGCGAGCCGTTTGACAAGATGATTCGGGATGAAACCGCACGCTGGAGCGGCGTGATCAAGGCGGCGGGAATACGGGCGGATTAGCGTGCGCCACCCAGCAAAGATCACCGAGGCTGCCTTCACGGCGGCGTTATTCAACAAGCCTCTTCGTTGACAGCCCCCTCGCATGCGGTCTAGTGTCCTGAAGGCATCATCCAGCCAACGCGCGCACCCAGCAATCAGGCCACCCGGCCGTCACCAGGATCTGAATCATGATTAACGTACGGTCGGCCATCTCCAGATTAGCGCGCATGGGCGCTGCAGGGCTGTTTGCAGCGGCGCTGGTTGTTCCGCAACCAGCAGTTGCTCAGCTCGAAAAACCATCAGTCAAGTTTTCGCAAAGTTGGTTGTTCCAGGCCGCGCAGGCGATGTTTCCGCTCGCAGCCGACCGAGGATATTGGCGCACCGAGGGGCTGGACGTCACGATCGACCGCGGCTCTGGTTCTACGGCAGCCGTGCAGCGCGTGATCTCTGGTGCATATGACCTGGGCTTTGCCGATGTGGGAACGGTGGTGAAGTGGAACGCTGAGAATCCGGGCCGCGAATTGCTCATGGTGTACGTTCCCGAAGACGGCTTTCCAATGGTCGCTGTTGCGCTAAAGAGCAAGAACATCACGCGCCCCGTGGATCTTGAGGGCAAGAAGGTTGGTGCGCCAACCTTTGATGGCGCGCGCCAGATGTTTCCGCCATTTGCAAAAGCCACTGGCATCAACCAGGCCAAAATCAACTGGATCACGGTTGACGGGAACCTTCGCGAAACCATGCTTGTTCGGGGCGAGGTCGATGCCATTACAGGGTTCATCACATCCGTCATTCCCAGCATCGAGCGGCTTGGCGTGAAGGCCAACGATTTGGTGGTCATTCGTTATCGCGATTACAACCTGGATGGCTTTGGAAACGCGGTCATTGGCACTCGTGAATTCATCGAGAAGCACCCAAGGACTGTTACCGCGTTCGTCAAGGGTCTGAATCGTGCGATGAAAGATCTGATCAGCGATCCGGACGCGGCGATTGCTTCGTTGCGCAGCCGAGATCCCCTGATCAGCGTCGAAACGGAAGCGGCCCGGCTGAAGCTTTATGTTCGGGAACTTCTTCTGACCCCGAATGTGCGTGAGAACGGTTTCTCTGCGGTTGACTCCAAAAAGCTTGAGGCGACAATCGCTTCGGTAATCGACGCCTACAGCCTGAAGACCTCGGTGGCAGGAAGCAGCGTTTACACGGACAGGTTCCTGCCCGCTAAAGCCGACCGTATTCCGCCAGCGTTTCGGGAGTGAGCATGCGTTTAGCCCTGGTCCAGCCCGCTAGTGGAAGCGGCCCGGAAGAAGCGCGAAATGCCGCCCAGGCGCTTGACTGGTTGCAGCAGGCAGCTGATGCCGGGGCCGAACTCGTCGTCTTTCCCGAGGGCTACCCCGGCCCGATCAATCCTGCGAACACCTACGACGCCTTTAGTCCGCTTCGTCGACGTGCAGCAGAGCTTGGGCTTCACGTAGTCGCCAGCCGCGCTCGCAGCACTCGAGGCGGTCACGGCGTTGAACTCTGCGTGATAAACGACCGCGGCGACATCGCGGGTTCGTATCTGCGAACAAGTCCCCGCGGACCCTATGTTTACCGGGATATCGATGCGTGGAACTTCGACTATGTTGAATCGGATACGCCACCAACAGTCGTGCAGACAAGATTGGGGAAAATCGGCCTCCTGGTGTGCTCCGAAATTTATATTCCGGAGCTGTCACGCCTCCTGACGCTACAGGGCGCGGACATCATTGTTTATCCCGCAGGAGGTGCGATCAACGAATTGCTGCCGGGTTGGAGAACACTCGTGTGGGCCCGAGCAATTGAGAATCTTGTCTTTACCGCTGCGTGTCAAAACTTATACGGCGGCGAAGAGGGTGTTGGC
>CAIPNM010000131.1 GCA_903866395.1 uncultured bacterium | reverse complement strand
CGTTGAGCTCGAAGTTACCCGAGGCGCCAGCGAAGGCGATGGATGCGTCATGACCGAAGACCTGAATACAGACCATCGCCAGCGCTTCGCACTGCGTGGGGTTGACCTTGCCCGGCATCATGGAGCTGCCGGGCTCGTTCTGCGGGATGCTGATCTCGCCCAGGCCGCAGTGCGGTCCCGAGGCAAGCCAGCGCACATCGTTGGCGATCTTGAACAGGCTGGCGGCCAGGCCCTTCAGGGCACCGTGTGCGTGGACGATCCCATCGTGTGCCGCCAGCGCCTCGAAGCGGTTCGGCGCTGCGATGAAGCTCAGGCCGGTGGCACGCCGCAGCCCCTCAGCCACCCTTTCGCCGAAGCCCGCCGGCGCATTGAGTCCGGTGCCGACCGCCGTGCCGCCAACAGCGAGCTCCCGCAGATGCGGCAGCGCGGCTTCGATGTGCCGGTCGGCATGCTCCAGCTGGGCTGCCCAGCCCGAGATCTCCTGGCCCAGCGTCAGCGGCGTTGCGTCCTGCAGGTGCGTACGGCCGATCTTGATGATGTCGGCGAAGCCGCGCGCCTTGGCGTCCAGGGTCTCTCGCAGGGTGCGCAGGGCGGGCAGCAGACTCTCCTGCAGACCGCGCACGCAGGCCACGCAGACTGCGGTCGGAAAGATGTCGTTGGTCGACTGGCTGCAGTTGACGTGATCGTTAGGGTGCACCAGGCGTAGCTCGCCGTTGGATCCGCCCAGCAGCTGCGAGGCTCGGTTGGCCAGCACCTCGTTCATGTTCATGTGGGTCTGTGTGCCGGAGCCGGTCTGCCAGACCACCAGCGGAAACTCTCCGTCATGGCGACCGCACATTACCTCGTCGGCCGCGCGCATGATGGCCTCGGCCATGTCGGCATCGAGCCGTCCCATCTCGGCGTTGACGCGCGCGGCCTCGCGCTTGACCAGCGCGAGCGCGGCGAGCAGCGCTCGCGGCATGCGCTCGTCGCCGATGGCGAAGTACTGTAGCGAACGCTGCGTCTGGGCGCCCCACAGCCGGCCGGCAGGCACCTCGATTTCGCCAAAGCTGTCGCGCTCGATCCGGACCGCGTCCATCCGATTCGCCCCTCAGCTATCCAGCCAGCGCAGCACGAAGGGCAAGGCTCCCCCCGGCGCCAGTAGACCAGTTCCGTAGCGGTGTCGATCCGAACCCACACCGGTACCCGCGGCGGACGCCCGCCGGAGCGTCCGATGTTCAGAGTCCGCCGGGGTCCGCCAGGGCCCGCAGGGGCAACCGCTTCCCATGGCCGGCGATCGTGCCGGGATAAGGCTTTACTTCCCGGGCACCGCCGACTCGCGGTGAACCTTCATTCGCATCATCTGCTCCATGGGGACCTACGTCGGCTGGTAAAACTTTTTTGTCCAGTTGCAGTTTGACGATGTTTTACCGCTTGCATGTTGGTATGGATCAGTTGTTTGGCGTTGAATGGCGGTACAACAGCCACCGCTCAGCCCTCAGCGCTCAACGTGAGGTCTGCATGCTGGATTGCCGCGCGATCGCGCTTCGCAGTGTAAGAAGGTGGCGCTGCGTACGGTGGTGGTCACATTTGCTTTTGGGCAGTAAGCTTTTCAGCAAAAAGGCGATCTTCAGCTTCTGTCGTTTTATGCTGAGCGGTGACTGGCAGCGGATATTTCAGGAGGCTCTAATGATCCAGATAAGATCTTTGATCCAGGCGTCCGGGCGGGGCATTTTTTCTGTTGCCCCATCGGATAATGTGTTCGACGCTTTGAAACACATGGCCGAGAAAAATATCGGAGCCGTGCTGGT
>CAIPNM010000130.1 GCA_903866395.1 uncultured bacterium | reverse complement strand
GGCGCAATAGGCGACGATGTGTACCTGCGGCATCGCCATGGCCACACAGCAGCAGACCGCAGCGAAAAAGAGCAGCCACTGCGCCCCGAGCGCGGACAGACCAAATGGGCGGTCAGAGCTGAGCCCGGATGCGGCAGCGGATGCATCCGCTGGTCCGCCAGAGAGGGCGATCGCGGGCGGCCGTTGCCGCATACAAAGGCTCAACCCCACCATACCGAGACCGCAGATCACTCCCATCGACGAGAACGTTGCTCGCCATCCGAACGCGTCGATTCCTGCCTGAACCACAGGCGGCCAGATGGTGCCCGCCAGAAAATTCCCGCTCGCGACCACGGCCACCGCGACCCCCCGGCGACGTTGCCACCACAGCCCGGTATCGGCAATCAGCGGAGCGAAGGAACTCCCCATTCCGAGAAACCCCAGCAGCACACAGTGCGCCAGCGCAAAAACCACCAGCCCAGGCGCAGCCGCCGCGAGAAGATACCCGGCCAGCGTGCCCACTCCGCCAAGCGCAAGTATCCAGGCCATCCCCCATCGATCAGCCCAACGACCGCAAAGGTAACCGCCGGCACCGAGGCCGATCATCATCATCGTGTAGGCGAGCGCAGCGTCGCCCCGGCCGATGCCGAAATCACGCTGGACCTCGGGCAACACCACCGGGAGGACATACATCGGTGCATTACCCAACGTTGCAGCGATCAGCGCAGCAGCCAGCCTCCAGGCGGCAAAGCGCGAGTCGATCAGCGACGGGTCGGCCCGCATGCTGTAGCGACTGTGCGCTGCACCACGTTGCGAAGGTTCAGACGCGCCAGATGGCTTGGTTGAGGTCATGCTGGATTATGACTGGTCGCCGCAAACGCGTGGGTCATCGATACGGTCTCGGTTCCGATGGAGTTGTCGCTCCCCAACCGCCCCCTCACAATCATCGGATCGCGTTATCCCACCCGATTGTGCGGTCGAGGCTATCCGGAATAGAGTCTCAGCGATTCCCTCCGTACACGTAGAGGTGCCCGATGAACGAATTGCCCACCCAGATGCTTGCCGACGATGAAACCGCCAGTGAACCCTACCCCTCGGGCGGCGCGCTGACCCAGACCGAGATCGATCAGCGTGTCTACGATCTCTATGACGAGTACTGTCACGGCCGGATCGACCGCCGTACCTTTTTATCGCTCGCAGCCGCGGTCACAGTCGGCGGTCTCGCGATGGCTCAGGCGTTGCTGCCGCGTTATGCCCAGGCACAGACGATCTCGTTCACGGATACCCGGATCAAGGCGAACTACGTCAACTACCCGTCGCCCGGCGGCAATTCCGGCCAGATGCGGGGCTATCTGGTCCAGCCTTCTGGCAATGGCCCTTTCCCGGCGGTTCTGGTCATTCACGAAAACCGCGGCCTCAATCCCTACATCGAAGACGTGGCCCGCCGTCTGGCGGTCGAAGGGTTCCTCGCGCTCGCACCGGATGGCCTGTTCCCGGCGGGGGGCTACCCGGGCAATGATGATGACGGCCGGGACCTGCAGGCGAAGCTCGACCAGGTCAAGCTTCGCACCGATATGCTGAACGGCGCGCGCTGGCTTCAAGCACATGGCTCCTGCAATGGAAAGCTCGGCGTCACCGGATTCTGCTGGGGGGGCGGCGCAACCAACCATCTCGCGGTGGAGCTGGGCGCGAATCTGCAGGCGGGCGTGCCCTACTACGGGCCGGCCGCACCGACTGCCGAAGTGCCGCGAATCCGCGCAGCCCTGCTGGTTCACTATGCCGCCAATGACCCCCGGATCAACTCGATGCGCGAGGCCTTCGAACAGGCCAAGACCCAGGCAAGCGTACGTTTCGAGTCGTACGTCTATCCTGGCACGCAGCACGGCTTTCACAACAATTCCACCCCTCGCTACGATGCGGCCGCGGCCACGCTGTCATGGGAACGCACACTCGCCCACTTTCGCAAGCATCTCGCCTGAGACGCGGGCAAGCGCAAGGCAGCCGCGTCCTCAAGGCCAACCACCCTGGCCTTGCCCGCCACGCCGATTGGCGAACCGAGGTCCTCGTATCGCGCGGGCGGTCCAGGCGCACTCACCGGGATATCAGTGTCGCGGCGAGCGGCCAGATTGATCTCCCGACGCCGGAGCGCCCGATCGCGGCAGGGCTTTTGATCTCGCTACGCCCTTTTCCCGGTGGCTCTCATATCGTGCCGACTCGCTCAGCCCGCGAGCCCCTCCCGTAAACTGAGGGTGTGTTCCAACCTGGACATCCCCCTCCCTGCCCAACGCGCCCGACATGGCACCCTGCATACGCCTGGCAATCAAGGCCAGGCGCGCCGTCATGGGAGGCCGAGGGCGTCGACCCATGAGAGATATCACCTTTGACTTCCGCTGACGCAAAGAGGATCACCATGCAAGACCGTCGCCGATTCAGTACCGCCGTGGCCCTATCCGTACTCGCTTATGGCCAGGGCGCTACAGCGCAAATCTCTGATAAGCGCCAATCTTTTCCGAACAAGCCTCTGCGGCTGATCGTTCCGTACGCGGTAGGTGGCGGAGGCGATACCGTGTCGCGGATCATCGCGGGGCCAATCGGGGAACGACTGAGCCAGCCACTCATCGTCGATAACCGCGGTGGCGCAGCCGGCTCGATCGGTGCCGCCGTCGCGGCGCAAGCAGAGCCAGACGGCTACACGATCCTCTTCGACGCGCTGGGGCATGTCATTAATCCACTGCTCATGCGCGACTTACCCTTTAACTATGAACGCGCTTTCACGCCACTCAGCCTACTTGCCACCCACACGATCATCGTGGTGGGGAATCCATCGTATCGAGCGCGATCATTGACCGATTTACTCGAGGCGCTTCGGCGCGAATCGGGTAGCGTGTCCTATGGTTCGCCCGGATCTGGATCGGGCCCGCACCTTGCCGCCGAAAGTCTGTTGCGCCGGGTCGGTGTGCGCGCCACCCACGTGCCCTATCGCGGGGCGGGCCCGGCCTTGCAGGACGTTATGGCGGGCAGCATCTCGTTTGCCATCGCCACGGCAAGCTCGGCCGTACCGCTGGTCCGCGAGGGCAAACTGATAGGCCTAGGCGTTCTCAGCCGCGAGCGACTGGAATCACTACCAGCGGTTCCGACAGCTTCGGAAAACGCCGCACCGGGCTTTATCTTTGACGAATGGAGCGGGCTGTTCGTACCCACAGGGACGCCCGAGTTTGCCATCGGACGGCTCAGCGCTGCGGTGCGCGAAACGATGAATCTACCTGCGATGCGCGAGCGGTTCGCATCACTTGGCACCGTTCCCATAGGATCGTCACCCATCGAATTCAGCGCGTTCCTGGCAACGCAACGAAAGACGATTGCACAAGTCGTAGAGCACGCGGGTTTGAAATCGAATTGAGCGGGTACCGATCGTCAACCCGACCGGTCGTTGGGATCGTCAATCCCCGGGCCCGTTGCAAAGCGTCCACCACAGCAGCTTGTCAGAGCAACGCAGCAGCGCTTCAGCCTGCCGGACTGGGAGATCTCGGCACCGAGCCAGCACCCGCGAAATAGGGCACCCGTGACGGTCCGCGATCCGGACGGACGGTCTCATCAGCACACATCTTTGCCTTCAAACTCCCAGAGTCTTATGGAAACCGATACGGCGCCACAAGGGTGACGACACATGATTTCGCGGCAGTCGACACGCTTTGTCTACAGGCAGTCAAGACACGTTGACCGCGACAGGACAGGATCGCGGCCACGACGAGCGTCGTTGTAGCAAACCTGGCCCTCCAGGCTTGGGCGAGCCACCCGCCCGACCCAACGCCCGCGCAGGCTGATCCCATCAACCAGCCGACCGCAGACACCTTGCGGGATACCAGCGAATTGCCTACGCTCAGGCAATAGTTCTCCGCCTGGAACCGTCATGATTGAATGAATCACTATCGATCCCAATGTCTGCCACGGCAAACCCTGCGTGCGCGGTCTGCGCTATCCGGTCGAGGTGGTGCTGCAGTGGTTGGCCGCAGGCATGACGCCGCAGGAGATCGTTGACGATTACCCTGACCTTGAGCTGGCTGACATTCATGCGGTCTTGGCATTCGCGGCGCGCTTATCGCGCATACGACACATCGAGCCCCTCGCAGCGTGAAGTTCCTGATCGATGCGCAGTTACCGCGGCGTTTGGCGCGATGGCTGAACGATCGCGGGTTCGACGCAATTCATACCTTTGCCCTGCCCTCGGGAAACGCATCGACGGACCAAGCGCTGATTGCTTACGCTGACCTGGAAGGCAGGTTTATTGTGACGAAGGACGATGATTTCGTTCAGTCCTACATTCTGAACGGCGTACCGGCGAGGCTTTAGTTGATCACGACCGGAAACATCCGTAATGACGCGCTCGAATCCTTGATCGATCGACACTGGGCCTCAATCCATGCAGCGCTGGGCAATTCACGTTTCGTGGAGCTCAGCACAATCGGTCTTGTGGTCCACGATTGAAGCCACGCACAGACCTCTGGAGAAGAGGCCGCTAGTCCCTGTAGCAAACCTAGTCGCTCGTTCTAGCCCACGCTAGCCAGCAGGCTCAGTGGAGGTTCAATCCCGACCCGTTCGCCAGCCACTGCCTGAGCGTAAGGAAACGTGACGCTCAATCCAGCAACGAGTTCAACGCTTGCCCACTGTGGTCAGCACACCGAAAGGTTTGCTACACCAGCGTTCAAAGCAAAGGACGCTTAGTGGAACCAGAGTTGGCACACCCCGTCCACAGCCGAAGGAAGCCCCCCGGAAAAACAAAGCCCCGCAAGCCGAACGACCCTGCGGGGCATGAATGACTGACCATCGATGAGTCGATGGTCGGGGTGAGAGGATTCGAACCTCCGGCCTCTACGTCCCGAACGTAGCGCTCTACCCTCGGCCGGCTCACTGAACCACCTGCGGAAACGTGCCTCGATTCAGTGGCTGCGCTCTCCAGGAGCTAGGCCAATGTAGGCCTCTATACCGTCGGTTTCGAGCTCTTCCAGCGCCACCCTCAGCGCTTCTGCGTCTGATACAAAGAGGTCATCCCAGACTGTCGAATTGTTGTACTCGTCGACGACCTCCAGCGTCCAGTCGGTATCGGGCATCCGATAGATCTGAATTCTTACGCTCTTACCGTCAGCGCGATACGTCTGCTGTAGTGGGGACAAGATCAAGTCCCTTTCGTCGTACATCGTGTTCACCGCCTCCCGAAGACAAATCATTACGGCCACCCTCTTTTTCACCTACCCCTTGCGAAAGCGCAGAAATTTTTACCGAGCGCCAGCATCCAACATTGCGCTTTTTTGTATATTTGCATAATATACATCAATGATTAACTTTGATCGCATCCTTGGGTTCGAATGGGATCCGGGTAACAGCCGCAAGAGCGAGGTCAAGCACGGGGTGAGTCAGGTCGAGGCAGAGGAGATCTTCTTCAACCAACCCTTGCTGATCAGCATGGACAGCGCCCACAGTCAGAATGAAGCTCGCTATCTGGCGCTAGGCAAAACCAACCAGGGGCGCGAGCTCGCAGTCGTCTTTACACTCCGCCAAGACCAAACATTGATCCGGGTGATTTCGGCGCGCGCTCAACATCGCAAGGAGAGGCTGATCTATGACCAAGTCCGCACGTAACGTGAAACCAATACCGAAGTTTCGCTCCGAAGCCAAAGAGCGTGAATTCTGGGAGTCGAAAGACAATGACGCGACTCAATACTTTGACCCGTCCAAAATGGTGGTCGCTACGTTCAAGAACCTCAAACCATCGACCACAAGCATCTCGCTGAGGCTAGCGGACAGCTTGCTAGACGGAATTCGCCAACAGGCGAACAAAATGGATGTGCCCTACCAGTCGCTGATGAAAATTTGGCTGACCGAGAAGTTGCGAGAGCAGACAGCCCAGGAGGAATCCGTCAGTAAGTGAATGCCTAATGCCCTACGTCGCCAAACGTACAGGTGCATTGGCAAAGCAGGCAAAGGGATCAGGTGTAGCAAACCTGGCCGCCCGCGGCAGCCTTCGCTGGCCTGTAGGTTCAGAATCGGCCCCGTCCCGACCCGTTAGCCAGCCAACGCCTAAGCGTAAGGAGACTTGGCGCTGAATCCAGGGGTGCACTCAATGAGCACCCACGGCGAGTAGCGAACCGCAGACCTCGCTACACCGGCGTCTGATCAAGTGGAAGACAAACGGCGCCTGGGCCAGCGCCCCCTGTCCACGCCGAAAGGCCCGACCCAGAAACAACCAAGCCCACCGTCCTTGTGAGATCAGCGGGCTTGTCATGTGACCTTGATGGTCGGGGTGAGAGGATTCGAACCTCCGGCCTCTACGTCCCGAACGTAGCGCTCTACCAGGCTAAGCTACACCCCGAAATCGCCGGCCCGACTGGCCAGAAAACCTTGCTCGTGGCCGAAAACGCTGTTTTCGTTACGTGCGCCGCTTTCTTTGCGAAGCCTGTCAGTATAACAAGGAAGAAATTGGTCGCGAAACTGCTGCCTCAGGCGCTTACCAACCTCCTCCCGAAGGATGATCAGTAGGGTGCTGGCTCCTCGACGTTCGGGCTTCCTGTCGCCGCAGGGGGAAAGCCCGAGCTGAGCTTGTCCGTAACGGGCCTGTCACCCGTCCTGATTTGAGCCCACCATACTGCCAGACGCGAGGCTCAAGTCGGTTACTCTCGACCCGACTCCCTCAAGGGACGCGCTGCTTTCTGATCCGCCCGCGATTTTTGGCCTGCTTCGCCCAGCCGACTCCACGATGAACACTCAACCAGCTCGTCAAAGTGCCACCGCCCGGCTGCTGTTTGCCGTATGCCTGATCGTGCCTGGCGGCCCCGCCTGGGGTCAGGCCGCACAGCCTGCGCCCCCAGTGAACCAGCCCGCACCGGCAGCCCGCCCTGCGCCGGCGCCCGCCGCCCAGGCCGCGCCGGCATCGTCTGCCACGGGGCAGGCTGGCACCGCCAACCCGCAGCCCCCCCGCCCCGCTGTGCCTGGCGCCCCCTGCCTGATCGCGCAGTTTCGGGCCATCGCGCTCGACACCCACAACCCCACTGAACGCGCCGTGTTCGCTCGCCAGTGGCTGCAGCGTAACCTCGCAGGCTGCGCCGCCGACAAGCTGAGCCTCCTGAGTTCGAACCGGTCTGCCTGGCTGGGAACGGCAGATTCCGCTGAGCTGATGGGTCTGATTGATACTGCCATCGAGGCGCAGTCTCAAAACGATCCAGCACTTCTGCGTCAGCTTTACGACGCTACACCGCGCACCTTCCAGCCCACGGTTGAAACCCTCCGCACCGAACCCCCGCGCCCGATTCTTCAACCGGCTGGCGCGATGCCACCGCCGCCTATCGGCATGGTGAATATCCGCCAAGGTGACCGAGGCGACTCGGGCTCGGGCGGCTCCTCGCAAGGGGGGGGCGGTGGGGGTCAAGCGCAGACCAACGCTTTCAGCGATCAACAGCGTAAAGCCGTGAGCGATTATTTCTCCCAATCGTATGAGATTGGCGAATGCCCAGTTGGGCTGATCGCACGCGAAGGGCGATGTCAGTCGCAGAATCCGGACAAGCTATGGCGCGTGGGCGAGCCGCTCCCGCGCGCGCTTGAAAGTGAAGCCCGGGACCTGCCCAATGTGCTGGCCGAGCGTCTGGGCCCGGCGCCTTCTGGCTCGCGCTACATCCGCGCGGGATCGGATGTGTTGATGCTCGATGCTTCGGGTAATGTGACCGGCGCAGTCACTGATTTTGGTCAGCCGCCGGTCGTGCGTCGATCATTGCCACGGCCTTCGCCCGCCCCCCAGCCAGCTGGGAAATGATTTTCTGCGGGCGGCTTGCGCCTAATTTGCGCGCTCAACCGCCAACCCCGGCAGGCTCATTAATATTGCGCTGAATTCGCCCGACTGGGCATCCCGGAGCATGGTGCGCCCGGCCGCCCGCGCGAGCTCGGCCTCGTTCAATGCCATCTGACGCGCATAGTCGAGTGAGCCGCTACGGCGGATCGCACCAACGACCTGGTCGAATTCCACATCACCGCCCTGCTCGATCGCTGTCCGAATCAGCTGTCGGTCGGCGCTCGTGCCGTGGCTCATGACGTGAATGAGGGGCAGAGTGGGCTTACCTTCGCGCAGATCGTCGCCCACGTTCTTGCCGATTTCAGCGGTGTCGCCGCTGTAATCGAGCACATCATCGACCAGCTGAAAGGCCGTGCCCAAGTGCCGGCCGAACGATGCGGCAGCCTCCTCGACCACAGCCGGGGCGTGACAGAGCATGGCGCCCAATCGAGCCGCCGCCTCAAAAAGCTTTGCTGTTTTGAAGCGGATGACCTGCAGATAGCGCGCCTCGTCGGTGTCGGGGTCGTGGCAGTTCATCAACTGCAGAACCTCGCCTTCGGCAATGACGTTGGTGGCATCGGCCAACACGCGCATCACACGCATGTCGTCAACCTCGACCATCATCTGAAACGCGCGGGAGTAGACGAAATCGCCCACCAGGACGGCGGCCGGATTGCCGAACGAAGAGTTGGCTGTGCTTCGACCGCGCCGCAATTCGGATTCATCGACCACGTCGTCGTGGAGCAAGGTGGCGGTATGGATGAATTCCACCACCGCTGCGAGGCGATGGTGGTGCGAGTCGCCTGTAAACCCCAACGCCCGAGCCACGGAAAGGAGCAGCAGCGGGCGGATCCTTTTACCCCCCGACCCAACGATGTAGTCGGAGATCGTGCTGACCAGCGCCACCTCGGAGGCGAGGCTGCGCCGGATCATTCGGTCGGTTGCCTCGAGGTCGGGGGCCAGAGCAGGGAAAAGCTCGGAGGGTTTCATCCGCGGAAAAGTGGCGAGGGCGCTGAAGCCAGACACATGGACCCTGCCGCAACCGCCATGCAATGGCGACGAGTGTTCACGGGCGCGCTTGCTTCAGGGAAACCAATGATTATAGTCCGTGTGGTGCAAGCCGGTGCCAGGCCCCCCGCTCCACGCGTGCATCAGAAATCACCGCGCGCCCCCACCGCCGCCTCAGCGAGGGGCCGACGCTCCGCGTCCGCCGCGAGCGTGTCCCGGATGGCAACGTTTTGACTCAAGTATCGGAATTTGCGACAATCTTCGGTTCCCTCGTGAATACAACACACGGGAACAAAGCAAAAGGGGTCTTTCCATGTACGCGGTCATAAAAACCGGTGGCAAGCAATACAAAGTAAGCGCCGGCGATAAAATCAAAGTAGAACAGATGCCGGCGGACATCGGAGTCGAAATAACCATTGATCAGGTTCTGGCTGTGAGCAACGGTGAGCAAATCGCCGTCGGCACGCCGCTTGTAGCTGGCGCAACGGTTTCGGCAAAGGTGCTCTCCCACGGTCGTCACGACAAAGTTCGCATTTTCAAAATGCGGCGGCGCAAGCACTACCAGAAGCGCCAGGGCCATCGCCAGAATTACACCGAAATCCTGGTGAGCCGCATCGCATCGTCGCTCGGCGAAGCATTGGCTGCGGCCGAAGCACCCGCCCAGTAACCGGAGACCATTCACCATGGCACAGAAAAAAGGCGGCGGCTCTACGCGCAACGGTCGCGACTCGCAACCGAAAATGCTGGGCATCAAGGCCTACGGCGGTGAAACCGTCACGGCCGGGTCCATCATCGTTCGTCAGCGCGGCACGCAATTCCATCCCGGCGAAAATGTCGGCTTGGGCAAAGACCACACGCTCTATGCCCTCATCGAAGGCAAGGTCGAGTTCGCGGTCAAGGGGCCGGCCCGCCGGCGTACCGTGCGGATCGCCCCCCTTCAGTAATACCGCTCAGGCAAGCGGCCGCAAAAGCCCCGCCTGAGCGGGGCTTTTGTTTGTGCGCGAACCAAGCTCTGGATCCCCGCCATGAAGTTTGTTGATGAAGCGCACATTGAAGTCGTTGCCGGCCATGGGGGCAATGGCATCGTGTCGTTTCGCCGCGAAAAATTCATTCCGCGAGGCGGCCCAGACGGCGGCGATGGTGGCCGCGGTGGCAGCATCTGGGCAGTGGCCGACCGTAATATCAATACCCTGGTCGACTATCGCTTCGCGCGCCGTCATGAAGCGCGAAACGGCGAACACGGTCGCGGTTCCGACCAATACGGTGCCGCGGCTGATGACATCCGGCTGCGTGTGCCCGTCGGTACCGTGATTCATGACGAAGATTCGGGTGAATTGATTGCTGACCTGGCCGCCGATGGCGATACCGCCCTGCTCGCACGCGGCGGCAACGGCGGCCTTGGCAACATCCACTTCAAGTCGAGCGTCAACCGCGCACCGCGACAATCCACACCAGGGCGCGAAGGTGAACAACGGCGCCTTCACCTGGAGCTGCGCGTGCTCGCCGATGTAGGACTTCTCGGCATGCCCAATGCGGGCAAATCAACGCTCATCAGCGCCATCAGTAACGCGCGCCCCAAGATCGCCGATTACCCCTTCACCACGCTGTATCCGAACCTGGGCGTGGTGCGCGTGGGTCCCGAGAAAAGCTTTGTGGTGGCCGACATCCCCGGACTGATCGAAGGCGCCTCGGAGGGCGCCGGGTTAGGGCACCAGTTCTTGCGCCATCTGCAGCGCACTGGCCTCCTACTGCATCTGGTGGATCTGTCACCAGTTGACCCCGACGCAGACCCCGCCCGTGACGCACGCGCCATCCTGCGGGAGCTGCGTGTCTACGACACGGCGCTCTACGAAAAGCCGCGCTGGCTGGTGCTGAACAAGGTCGACATGATTCCAGAGGACGAACGCGAAGCGCGAATCGAAGCGTTCATCAAACGCTTTCGCGGTCGTGGTCGATCGGCCATCCCCATCGACCGAAGCCGCGTGTTTGTCATCTCGGCCCTCACACGGGAGGGCTGCCAGTCGCTTTGCTGGGCCATCCAGGAGCATCTCGAAGCAGTCCGTCCGCAGCTGGACCGGGAACGCGATGTGCGATTCGATGACGCCCCGCCGCCGGCACCACCGAAGCCCCCGCAGCCCCGACCCGGGCGGTCCCGGTCGCAGCGCTGACCCAAGAGAGGGAACGGGTGGAACGCAACGAGCCAGACACCACCGCTCAGGGGCTTTCGCTCGCCCACGCGGCCGATGTTCGCGTGGTGGCCGCGGCGCGCCGGATCGTCGTCAAGGTCGGGTCCAGCCTGGTGACCGACGAAGGTCGTGGGCTAGACCGCGCCGCCATCTCACGCTGGGGCGCCGAAATCGCGTCACTTCGCGCTGGCGGCAAACAGGTGGTGGTGGTGTCCTCGGGCGCAGTGGCCGAAGGCATGAAACGATTGGGCTGGAGCCAGCGTCCGCGGGAAATGCATGAACTGCAGGCCGCTGCCGCGGTCGGACAGATGGGGCTCGCGCAAGTCTACGAGAGCTGCTTTGCCGAGCATGGCCTGCGCACGGCTCAGGTGCTGCTTACTCATGAGGATTTGGCTGACCGGAAACGCTACCTGAACGCGCGCTCCACGTTACGCACCCTGCTCGAGCTCGCTGTGGTACCGATCATCAACGAGAACGACACGGTCGTGACCGACGAGATCAAGTTTGGCGACAACGATACGCTGGGCGCGCTGGTCACCAACCTGATCGATGCCGATGCGCTTGTGATCCTCACTGACCAGCAAGGGCTCTTCACTGCTGATCCGCGCCGCGACCCATCGGCCACCTTGCTCGCTGCCGTGCGGGCGGGCGACCCCCGGTTAGAGGCGATAGCGGGCGGCACCGGTTCCTCGATTGCCCGGGGCGGCATGATCACCAAGGTTCGCGCAGCGCAGCGCGCAGCACGCGGGGGCGCCAGCACGGTGGTGGCATCGGGACGGCTCGAGGGCGTGCTTCGGCGGCTTGCTGCGGGCGATGCACTCGGAACACAGTTCATCGCCGACCTGCCTCGGCTGGCCGCGCGCAAGCAATGGATGGCCGATCACCTTCAGCTTCGCGGCTCGGTCACGGTCGACGAGGGCGCTGCGCGCGCGCTCTGCGCGGCCGGCCGCAGCCTGCTGCCAATTGGCGTCACCGAGGTTCAAGGCGACTATGAGCGGGGCGAGGTCATTGCCATCCGAAACGCTCAAGGTGTTGAACTGGGGCGAGGCCTCAGCAATTATTCGTCGGCCGACACCCGCCGCATCATGCGGCGCGCCTCTCACGAGATCGAGTCAATCCTGGGCTACATCGAGGAGCCCGAACTCATCCATCGCGACGATCTGGTGCTGCATTAAGGGCGACTACTCGCCTGCGACGGTCACTATGCAGCGCCGCAGACGCGGCCGGTGAAACCGACCTCATCGACACCACCCACCGCGCTCGGCTACCATCAGCCTCCCGTTGTCCAATGGCTCGATGGTCCTGCCCCCGTTGCGCGGAGATTTCGCGATGCATGGCGTTCGCCTCTATGCCGGTACAGCCGGCCACTCCACCTGGTTCAGCAGCGACCTGGGTGACCACTGGATCCACCCCAACAGCCACTCGGGGCTCTACACCGAGGCGCGGGTCTGGTGCTTCAGCAGTCACCCAGCCGACCCCGACACCCTTTACGCCGGCTCTGATATGGGCCTGTTCTGCTGGAGTGAGCGCGCACAGGCCTGGGAGAGCCTGCCCTCACCCATGGCTGATATCTGGTCCATTGCGCAAGACCCGAACGACCCGCGCATCCTGATCGCCGGCACACGACCCGGTGCGCTCTATCGCTCGACCGACGCAGGTCGCCACTGGCTGCAATCCAGCACCCCTGGCGTCCAGGCCTTTTCAAGCGTCAACCGTGGCCCAACACGCGTCACCCAAATCCTGTTCGATCCGATCGATCGCGGAACCATCTGGGCGGGTATCGAAATCGGCGGTATCTGGCGCAGCACCGACAGCGGCCTCAACTGGACCTTCCTCGATCAGGGCCTGGTGTCAGGCGACATCCACGGCATCGCGGTGATCCGCGATACCGATGGCGCCAAGGCCGTGCTCGCCACCACCAACAAGGGACTGCACCGCAGTCGCGACAACGGCGCAAGCTGGGTGCACGAGACGATCGACTCGCCCTGGCAGTATTCACGCGCGGTTCAACTCGCCCCCGATGGTCGCACGCTCTACCTCACAAACGGCAACGGCCCGCCAGGCAGCACTGGCCGACTTCTTCGCAGTGAGGACGCCGGTCATCACTGGCACGAAATCATGCTGCCCGGCATGCTGAACAGTACCGTCTGGTGTGTCGCTATGCACCCGGCCAACCCGCAGCTGCTCTTTACCTGTACCAACCTTGGCCAGGTATTTCGCAGCACCGACGGTGGTACAAACTGGACGCGACTGCCGCGCGAATTCGGCGAAATTCGCGCGCTCCACTGGCGACCTGCCGCCGCTTCCAACGATTCAAGCGCGGTCGCCGCGCAATGGACTTATCGATAGGAGACCTCTGTGATCGGCTCACTTCATTTGCCCCGCGCATTGGCGGCGCTCGCGTTATCGCTCCTCCCGGCGCTCGCTTCTGCGCAGTGGCCCACACAACCGGTTCGCATCATGGTGCCGTTCGCACCGGGCGCACTCACCGATCTGGCGGCCCGCAACATCGCAGCCGAGCTCTCGGCTCAAATTGGCCAACAGTTCGTGGTCGAAAACAAAGGCGGGGCAGCCGGCACGATCGGCACCGCCGAAGTGGCCAAAGCTCGGCCAGATGGTCACACCCTGGTCTTTACCGACAGTTCCCTCACCATCTCGCCTGGGCTCTATAAATCGCTGCCCTATGACGTGTTGCGTGACCTGATCGCGATCACCATCCCGGTCGAGGCACCCGCGGTCATGGTGGCGCGCACCGGCCTGGGCGCCAAGACGGTGGCCGAAGTCGTTGCCCTCGCCAAGGCAAAGCCCAAAGGACTCACCTTCGGCTCGGGCGGACAGGGCTCATCGGCACATCTCGCGACCGAGCTCTTCCTGATGCAGGCTGGCCTCGAAATGACGCATGTCCCGTTTCGAGGCGTAGCGGCCGCGCTCACCGATACAGCCGGCAACCAGATCGATATCACCGTGTCGAGCCTCGGCGGCGCCTCGGGCCACATTCGCGGCAACCGCGTCGTACCGCTCGCCGTCACCGGCTCGCAGCGCTCGCCCGCGTTCCCCGAGCTGCCCACCTTCGCCGAGGCAGGCTTTGGCCAATACGATGTTGTCTACCGCTTCGGATTCCTCGCGCCTACGGGTACCCCGGCACCGGTGATCACCCGCCTGCAGGAGGAGATCGCAAAGGCGGTCATGCAACCGAAGGTGAAAGCCTTCCTCGATTCGCAAGGCGCGCGTGCGGTGCGCATCGATGGCGCAGCATTTACCGACCTGATCCGGCGCGAACTCGCTCTCTGGAAGCAGGTGATTGAGCGTGCAGGCGTCAAAGCCGAATAGCCTCTTCCCCCCTTTATCGGCAGACCCCTTTGAACGAGACCATCGATCCCGACATCCCGGCGCCGGCGTATGCCTGCGACAGCCATTTCCATGTGTTTGGCGACCCTGCCCGGTTTCCGTATCGCGACCCGAAGCTGCGCTACAAACCACCCATCGCGCCGCTCGCGGACTACCTCACGCGCGCGCGCCGGATCGGCATCGAGCGCTTCGTGTTTGTGCAGCCCAGCGCCTATCTGCGCGACAACAGCTGCCAGCTCGAAGCCATGGCCCAGATGGGTGCTGCCTGCCGGGGCATTGTTGACATCGACGAAGACGCGCCCGACGCCCTCTTCGAGTCGTTACATCGCCAGAACGTTCGTGGTATCCGGATCAATGTGTCACCGATTCATCCGCCCGAAGATGGCCTGGCGGAGCGGCTTCTGCCGCGTATTAACCTGCTCGAGAAGCGCTGCCAGGCGTTTGGCTGGCATCTGGATTTTCTGCTGCCGGGTTGGCTCACCGAGCGATTGCTCCCGCGCATCGCAGACCTCGAGGTCGATTGCACGCTTGCCCATCTGGGGATGTTTGCGGCTGCGCTTGGCCCCGAGCAACCGGGCTTTGTAAAGCTACTCCGGCTGCTGGAGTCTGGGTCGGGACGGCACTGGGTCAAGCTCACCGGCTTCTACCGGGTTTCGCGCGAGCCGCCGCACTACAACAACGTGGCACCGATGATGCAGGCGCTCGCCGCGGTTGCACCCGATCGGTTGATCTGGGGAAGCGATGATCCGCACCTGTCGTTTGCGCACGAGACCGGCACGATCACGCTCTACAACCTGATGTGCCGTTGGGCTGCAAGCCCCGCGTTACTACAGAAGATTCTGGTGGATAACCCGGCGCGCCTCTACGGCTTTGACACGCCGGGCTGAAGGCTTACAAGCGCCGCGAAAAATCGGGGTCGAAGCCGGAATCGAACGGAGAGTATGTGTCCTCGACTAGCTCGGCGTCGCCGTCAAGTTCGACTGCATCGAGCTCATCGAGTGACCGAACGCGGCGGAAGTCGCTGAAAAACCGCAGCCCGCTGCGACAGGTGGCTTCCATGCGGCGCGCGGCCTCTAGCGCGCCCGCTGGATCAACAATCAGCTGAAGCGGGTCGAAGGCGCTGCGGCCTTGCCCGGGGCCGGCATCGGTGAGGTCGGTGACGCTTGGCACAAGCGCAGTGTCGTAGTTCATGGGGGGCTCCCGAGGGTTGAGAAACGAGGGAAGCCCCAGTATTGCGAGAGCCCCGCCGGCTGACTGCGGCTTTCGTCACACCGACACCGAGGGCCTGTGACGCATATCAGCCAGAAGCGGAAAAAAGTCGCGCCCAGGCGGTGCTTGGCTCCCTGTTGCCGGTTCTAGGCGCCCAGCTCAAGGTCCTCGGCTCAAGGTCCTCCCGACCCGCGCCGCCCGGGTACAACCTACATCACGGCGCCCAGTTGCCAGGGAACGAATTCATCGTTACCAATGCCCAGCGCCTCGCTGCAGCTCGGTTCGCCACTTGCCACCTTCAGCATTCGCTCGAAAATCTCGCGCCCTTTCTGCGCCACGCTCACCGACCCATCGATGATCGGTCCGCAGTTGATATCCATGTCCTCACTCATGCGCTCATAGAGCGCACTGTGGGTGGCAAGCTTGATTGACGGAGCGGGCTTACAGCCATAAACCGAGCCGCGCCCCGTGGTGAAGCAGATCAGATTAGCTCCACCCGCCACCTGGCCTGTGGCCGATACGGGGTCATAACCCGGCGTATCCATGAACACGAAACCGTGCGACGTGACTGGCTCGGCGTATTCAAAAACATCCACCAAATCGGTCGTACCGGCCTTGGCCACCGCGCCTAGCGATTTCTCCAGGATGGTGGTGAGACCGCCCGCCTTGTTGCCGGGCGAGGGGTTGTTGTCCATGCTGCCATCATTCTTGGCGGTGTAGGCCTCCCACCACCGAATCCGGCGAATCAGCTTGTCCGCCACCGCCTGCGATACCGCGCGGCGCGTCAGCAAGTGTTCGGCGCCATAGATCTCGGGCGTCTCGGACAGAATGACCGTGCCGCCATGAGCAACCAACAGATCGCAGGCCGCGCCCAGCGCCGGGTTGGCGGTGATGCCGGAATAACCATCAGAGCCGCCACACTGCAACCCCACCGTGAGATAGCTTGCGGGCACGGGCTCGCGCCGCACCGCATTGGCTGCCGGAAGCATGGCCTTGACCGCTGCAATGCCCGCCTCCACAGTTTTACGGGTGCCGCCACTCGTCTGAATGATGAGCGGCTTTAACTGCGCGTTCTCGCCCAGACCCTGCGCATGAAAGAGCGCATCCATTTGATTGGACTCACAACCGAGCCCAATGATGACCACACCCGCGAAATTCACATGCCGGCTGTAGCCCGCGATCGTGCGGCGAAGCACATCGATGCCCGCGCCCTGCGTGTCCATGCCGCAGCCCGAAGCATGAGAGATAGGTACCACGCCATCCACATTCGGATACTGCGCCATGACCTCGGGGGTGAAGTGCTGGGCCACGAACCGTGATACCGAGGCCGAGCAGTTCACCGTGGCGATCACGCCGATGTAGTTGCGGGTAGCCACCCGGCCGTCAGGTCGGCGGATGCCTGCGAAGGTTGCGGGCTCGCTTGGTGCGTCGATCGCTCGCCGGTCTACGCCCACATCGTACTGGCGCTCGAACATTTCGAAGCCGAGGTTGTGTACATGCACATGTTGGCCCGCGGCAATGGGCTGGGTGGCAAAGCCGATGATCTGGTTGTAGCGCCTCACAGGCGCGCCTTGCGCGATCGCGCGTACCGCCAGCTTGTGGCCTGCGGGAATCGCGTCGACGCAGGCGATGTTCTCATCATCAATGCGGGTGCCGGCTGCAATTGGTCGAGCAGCGATCACGACATCATCGTGAGGATTCAGGCGTAGCGTGGGCCGGCGGATCAGCGTAACGGGCTGGTTCATCAGAGCACCTCAAACCATCAGGGATAGAGCAGACGCGGCAACCACAACACCACTTCGGGAACGAAGGTGATGAGGATGAGCGTTGCAAACAGAGGAAGCATCCAGGGGGCGATTGCCACCACAGTGCGCTCAAACGATAGCTTCGAGACCTTGGCAAGTACGAAGAGAACCATACCGACCGGTGGCGTGAGTAGCCCAATCATGAGGTTCAGCACCATGACCAGGCCAAAATGAATCGGGTCGATACCGAGCTTTGCGATGATGGGCGAGAACACCGGAACCAGGATGGTGATCGCTGCAATCGTTTCCATAAAGCAGCCCACAAACAACAGGAACAGATTGGCGAGCAGCAGAAACACCCAGGGCTCACTGCTGATGGACAGCACCCAATGCGCAATGGCCTCGGTAACCTGAGTGGTGGTGAGCACCCAGGCAAAAATAGACGCTGCAGCCACAATGAACAACACCGTCGCGGTGGTTTCGATGGTGTCCATCGAGATCTTCACCAGCATCCGCCAATTGAGCGTGCGGTACCAAACGAAGCCGAGGAACAGCGCCCAGGCAACCGCTGCTACTGCAGCCTCGGTCGGCGTAAAGAGCCCCGAGGCCATGCCGCCAATCAAGATGACCGGCGTAAGCAGCGCCATGAATGCACGGAACTTCATCCAGCGATCCACAACCAACACCGCGGCAAGCGGCAGACCGAACTTGAAGAGCCCGCCCAGTTCCTGGTCGCCCCACAGGCGAAAGAGCGCAAGAGCAACAACCGCCACCGCGAGCAGTTCAACAAACGCGCCACCCATCCGCGGCCAGGAAAACGCGATGTCGGCGCCGTAGTTCCGCACCCGCGCGTACCAGGCCACCATGAACATCATGAAGAGCGCCATGACGATGCCAGGCACAAAGCCCGCGGCAAAGAGCTTGCCGATCGATGCGTTCGCCTGCACGCCGTAAATCACCATGGGCAAGGACGGCGGAATGATGGGGCCAAGGGTGGATGAAGCGGCCGTGATTCCCACTGCAAATTCCACCGGATAGCCGTGATCCTTCATGGCCTTGATCTCGATGGTGCCCAAGCCGCCGGCATCGGCCACTGCGGTACCCGACATGCCGGCAAACACCACCGACCCCACGACATTCACATGCCCCAGCCCACCCTTCATCCAGCCCACCAGCGCAAGCGCGAAGTCGTAGATGCGGTTGGTGATGCCGGCAGAATTCATGAGGTTGCCGGCAAAAATGAAGAACGGCACGGCAAGGAGCGGAAAGCTATCCACGCCGCCCACCATGCGATGAACCACCGTGAGCGGCGGAATGGTTCCCGACAGCCAGATGTAGGCGAGCGACCCGATCGCCATGGCAATTGCGATCGGAATGCCGGTGGCCATCGCGGCGAGAAACGAGCCGAAGAAGAACGCGTTCATGCGCGCGCTCCCCGCCCTGCCGCCTGCGGCAGGGGGCTTGGGCCGTCGTGGTCTTCACCAGGCCGCTCGAGCACGCTCCAGCCTCGTCGCCAGTGCAGCACCGCCACCTGAATGGCGCGATAAGTCATGAGCACAAAACCAAGCGCAACAAAACCGTAGACCCAGCTCATTGGCAGATCCACCACGGTCATGCCCAGATTGTTCATGCGCGGCACCAACTCGATCGCAAGCCAGCTTGCATAGCCGAGAAAGGCAATGCGAATGAGATCGACAAAGGTTGAAAGCGCGCGCCCCACTAGGGCCGGAAGGTAGCGATAAACGAATTCGACATGAATGTGGCTGTTACGGCGCACGCCCATCGATGCCCCGAGAAAGGTGACCACCACCAGGAAATACCGCGCGATCTCCTCGGTCCAGCTTGCAGAATCGTTGAGCACGTAGCGGGTAAAGAATTGGTAGAAGACGGTGAACGCGAGCAGCCAGAACATCACAAGCGTGAGCCAGTCTTCCCAGCGATACACGGACAGATCGATGGGCGCATCCGTGGCATGGAAGTGCCCCGATTCGTCGAGCACAGGAGAGTCGCTGTCCGGAGTCATAGGGGCTTACCGGTGGGCGGGTTGAAAAATGATCGGTTGCACAGACCATACCGCGAGATCCCCGCCTGACGCGTGGCGGGGCCTTGCGGCGTGCGACCGGCAGCAGGTCACGAGGGCGGAGCGCGCAGTTGAGCGACCCGGGCGAGCACGCTGGAAGCCAGGCCCAAGCCCAAGAGCCAGGCGCAAGCGCCCACGGGGGGCGCTTACGCAAGCGGCCCAAGCAACGCACCCAGAGGAGCGCACCCGGGGTCTGCCGCGGGGCGCTTACTTGATCGCCTGGATCTTGTCCCAGTCGGCCTTGCTGTAGCCCATGGACTCCATCGGCACCGCCTTCAGGACGGCCCTCTGGAAGTCGCCTCGATCGACCTCGGTCACGGTGAGACCTTTTTTGCGGAACTCATCCACCAGCTCGACCTCGCGCTTGAGGATTTCAGCGGTACCGCGTGCAGCGGCCTCGAGGGTGACTTCCGAGAAGATTTTTTTCTCGTCAGCGGTGAGCTTTTTCCAGATATGCGGGGCGACCTGCGTGGCGACCGCATCAACAATGTGGCCGGTGAGGATGATGTGCTTCTGCACCTCGTAGAACTTCTTGGCCTCGATGGTGGGGAGCGGATTTTCCTGGGCCTCGACAGTGCCGTTTTGCAGCGCCAGGTAGACCTCGGCGAAGGCGATCGGCGTGGGGTTGGCGCCGCAGGCGCGGGGCGTGGCCATATAGGCCGGCACATCAGGCACGCGGATCTTAAGGTTCTTCATGCCCGCGCAGTCTTTGAAGCCCCGATTCGACGAAGTGTGACGCGCGCCGTAATAGGTCATGGAGGTAATGTGCACGCCCGTCTTGGCCTCATAGCCGTCTGCGAGTTCGCGAAAGGCCGGGCTCTTGGACCACGAAACCAGGTGGTTACCGTCACGGAAAGTGAACGGGTAGTAGCCCACCCCGATGCGCGGAAAGCTGCGCGCCGCAAACGACAGGCCCGAAATGATCATGTCAACCGTGCCGAGCTGAAGACCCTGGTTGATATCGGTTTCTTTGCCCAGCGATGAGGCCGGGAACACCTGAACTTCGTACTTGCCATTGGTGCGCTTCTTGATTTCCTCGCCCGCCCAGACCGACCAGCGGTGATAGGGCTCGGAGCTTTCATAGACATGCGCCCACTTGAGCTTGGTTTGCGCGCCGACCGGCGCCACCACCGCCAGCGCAGCCGCGGCAATCATTAACCCTGCGAGATGTTTCATGTGTGTCTCCTGTTGAATTGCTTTGAAATTGGCAGCAACCGGGTCAACCCGGTACCAACTGAACCTTCATGCTGACGGTCTTGTCGCGCGCTCGCTCGATCGCCGCAGCCGCCTCGGTCAGACGATACGATCCACTGAGTACGGGCCTCACGTCAACCCGCCGGCCCGCAATCGCGTTCACCGCCTGCTCGAAGACATGACCGAACCGGAACGAGCCGCGGAGGTCGAGTTCGCGCGCCATGATCTGGTTGGCAAGCAGATGCATACCCTCGACCGGCAGGGTGCCCACCTGAACGATAACGCCCCCCCGACGCACGGTTTCCATGCAGGCGACCAGCGCGGACGGTGCCCCCGATACCTCGAAGGCTACATCGGGCTCGCCGCCGCAAGCCTCAGCGAGTCGTGTGCCCTGAGGTAGCTGATCGATGCGAATTACCTGGTCGGCGCCCACCTGACGCGCCACCGAGAGCGGGTGGTCGACCACATCGGTGATCGAGACATGGGCCGCGCCCGCGAGCCGCACCGCGAGCACCATCATGCAGCCGATGGTGCCCGAGCCGGTGATCAGCACCCGCCGGCCCAGCAGGTTGCCGGCCCGCGTCGCAGAGTGAAGCGCCACCGCAAGCGGCTCGGACATGGCGAGCTCATCGAGCGGCACCGAGTCGGCTACCGGCACGCACTGCGACTGGGGCATGAGGAAGTATTCGCGAAACATCCCCTGCACATGGGGGAACACGCTCGCACTGCCCAGAAACCGCATGTTTGCGCACAGGTTCTCGCGACCCTCCCGACAGCCCGGGCAGGCGCCGCACGGACGCGACGGATTGACCGCCACACGCTGGCCCGCGCGAACCCGAGTGACGCCCGCACCCACGCCGGCAACCACGGCAGAGGCCTCATGGCCGGGCGTAAGTGGCTCGCGGATCCGAAACGCGCCCACACAACCATGAAAGTAGTAATGCATGTCGGAGCCGCAGATGCCGGCTGCGCCCAGGCGGAGCAGCACTTCTCCGGGGCCGGGTTCGGGCACCGGTACTGAGCCGACGCGCAGATCGAGCGCGCCATGAACTTTGCATTCGAGCATGGGGATCTCCGTGCGGCTCAGGGCTCATCGCCCTGTTCGCAACAAACCGTTGATCGGGGCGGCTCGATGGTAGCACCCAGATTTGGAGGCGCGAAGCACTTGTATACTCGGTGAGCTTCTTCATGCTGGCACGTGCGTCGCAAGCCGCCCACGCTCCACGCCCACGCCTTGTTTCAACCCGCTTCGATCGCCCGATGAGCCGAACCCGAATCGCCGCGCTCCGCGCCACCCCCGTGACGGTGCCCCTCGAGGCTCCGCTTCGTCACAGCAACGGCGCGCATTGGGGGCGCTTCGTTCGCACCCTGGTCGAAGTCGAGACCGACGACGGTTATGTGGGGCTCGGTGAGTTCGGCGGCGGCGGCGAAGCGGCGAGCGCCGCAGTCACCGGACTCCTTCCCTACCTGAAGGGTCATGATGTGTTCCGGCTCGAATCCATGCGCTACGCCATTTGTAATCCCACGGCGAGCCTTTACAACAACCGCACCCAGATTCACGCTGCGCTCGAATTCGCCTGCCTCGACATCATCGGGCAGAAGCTGGGCATCCCGGTGTCCGAGTTTCTGGGCGGGCGGGTCCGCGACCGCGTCGAATTCGCCTCCTATCTGTTCTTCCGGTACGCCGACGCTAACGGCCGCGGCGAGGTGCGAAGCATCGAGCAGCTGATCGACCACGCACAGGCGCTTAAAGCGCGCCACGGTTTCAGGAGCCATAAGCTGAAGGGCGGAGTGTTTGCGCCGCGCTACGAGCTCGAGTGTTATCGCGCCCTGGCCAATACGTTTCCGGGCGAGCGCTTGCGCCATGACCCCAACTGCGCCTGGTCGCTCGCCGATGCGATCGAATTCGGGCGTGCGATCGAGCCCCTCAACAACGACTATTTCGAAGATCCGGTTTTCGGCATGCCGCAGCTCGCGCGACTGCGTGAGTTTGTCCGGATCCCCATGGCGACCAACACCGTGGTGGTCAACTTTGAGCAGCTGGCTGCAAACATCGCACAGCGCGCGGTGGATGTCGTGCTGCTCGACACCACCTTCTGGGGCGGCATCCGGCCCTGCATCAAGGCGGCCGGACTCTGCGACACGTTCGGGCTGGGTGTGGCTGTGCATTCCTCGGGTGAGCTTGGGGTGCAGCTCGCCACCATGCTGCACCTGGGCGCAGTGCTTCCCAACCTGGGCTACAGCGCCGATGCGCATTACCACCATCTGGTCGATGATGTGATCGAAGGTGGGCCCATGCGCTACGTGGATGGCACGATCGCCGTGCCGGACGGACCCGGGCTCGGAGTCAGGCTGGATCGCGACAAGGTCGCGCGCTATCACGAGCTGTTTCTTGAGTTGGGACCCTATCCGTACGACCGCGACCCGGGCCGACCCGGCTGGTATCCGCTCATCCCAAATTCCGATTGGGCAGACCCGGCAGACCCGGTTCAGCCGGCATTGCGCTGAGCCGCCGCATGGAGGGGTCTACGTCGCCGCTACCGCGGCTGTCGCTGCGCGCCGCACCAGCAGAACGCAGCGGCGGCCTTGCGCTGCGCTATCCGCCAACCAAGCAGTCGGTTGGCATCGTACATCTCGGCTTGGGCAATTTTCATCGCGCGCACCAGGCGGTTCATGTTGACGCGGCGCTCGCGGCAGGTGAATCGGACTGGGCGATTTCAGCCTGGAACCTTCACAGTCGTGCATTGCCGCAGACGCTCGCCGCGCAGGACGGCCTCTACACGCTGCTCGTTCGCAGCAGCCTGGGCACCGACGCCCGCCTTCTCGCACCCATCCGGGAGGCGGGCTGCGCGGCGCAGACCCCCACACAGCTGCTTGAGCGCCTCGCCTCACCCGCCACCCGAATCGTGTCGCTCAGCATCACCGAGAAGGGATATTGCCTCGATGCTGAAGGCGCGCTCGATGCGAACGAGCCTGCGCTCGCCGCCGACCTGGCAGGCGCGTGGCCACCGCGCACCGCGCTCGGTTGGCTCGCAGCCGGGCTCGCAGCCCGCCTTGCCCGAGAACCGACGGCACGCATCACCCTGCTCTCCTGCGACAACCTTTCGGCTAATGGCCACGCACTCGAGCGCGCACTCGATGCCTTTCTGCGCGCACGTACGCAGCACACGCTCGCCGATCGGCTACCCGGGATTGCGTCTTTTCCCAACGCCATGGTCGATCGCATCGTGCCGGCGACCACCGATGCGGACCGGGCGCTCGCCGCCGAGCTCACCGGATTTACCGATGCCTGTCCGGTAGCCACCGAACCGTTCTCGCAATGGGTGATTGAAGACCGCTTCGCCGCCGGCCGCCCCCGCTTCGAATCAAGCGGCGTAACCTTCAGCGACGATGTGGCGGGCTGGGAACAGATGAAGCTGCGGCTGCTGAATGCCGCACACTCAGTGATCTCGTATTTGGGCGTGCTAGCCGGTTGGCGAACGGTCGACGCGGCGGTGTCTCAGCCCCCGGTCACCGCGCTTCTGGAAAGGCTCTGGGCCTCGGAAGCGATCCCTGCACTACCGGCACGACTGCATTCGCGTGCGCCCGCTTATTGCGCCGAACTGATCGTTCGATTCTCGAATACGGCGCTTGCGCATCAGACCGCGCAGATCGCCATGGACGGTTCAAAAAAGATACCGCTCCGCTGGCTGCCTACTGTGCTGACCCTTGATCAACGCGGACAGCCCTGGCCGGTGCTTGCACTGGCGCTCGCAGCCTGGATCCGCTGCCTGGAGGCGGCCTGTTCGCCCGACGCGAGCGCGCCCCCTCCCCGAGCGGTGAGCGACCCACTCGCTACCGCGCTCGCGCCGCTCGCAAGGCTTTCCGATCCTGCGCAAGCCGTGCGGGCTGTCCTTCGCGCGGCGCCAGGGCTCCTCACGCTAGCTGAGCGGCCGAACGCTTGTGCGGCGATTACACAGGCGCTCGCGACGCTTCGAGCACACGGGCCACGCGAGAGCATTCAACGACTCACCGGAGCCTGAACGCATGACCCTGCATCGTTTCGCGAGTTTCCTGATCGGCTCATCAAGGTGGCAGGCATGAATCAGCGCGCCCGCCTCTCGGGCCTCGGCCGTTTGCTGCCCTTTGTTCGACCCTATCGGGGACGGGTTCTCCTGGCCGCGGCCGCGCTCCTCCTCGCCGCGGGCGCAACGCTCTCGGTTCCTCTTGCCTTCCGACACCTGATCGACGCAGGCTTTGGCAGCCAGCAGGCGGTCGATGGTCCGTTCCTCGCACTGTTCGGTGTGGCGGTGCTGCTTGCACTGGCCACTGCGCTCCGGTTTTACTCGGTCTCGTGGCTAGGGGAGCGGGTCACCGCAGACCTGCGAAGCGCGGTCTTCTCGCAGGTGCTCGCGCAGGACCCCGCGTTCTTTGACGACATCCGAAGCGGTGAGGTGCTCTCGCGCCTCACCACCGACACCGCGCTCGTCCAGACGCTGGTCGGCACCAGCGTATCGCTCGGCCTGCGCAACGCCGTGCTGGGCGCGGGCGCGCTCGTGATGATGCTGATTACCGAGGCGATGCTTGCCCTGATGATGATCGGTCTTCTAGCGGTCACGCTGATTCCGGTGATCGCCATCGGCCGACGGGTAAGACGCCTTTCGCGTGCGAGCCAGGACAGGATCGCAGATGCCTCAGCTCTCGCCGGCGAAACATTGGGTGCGATCCAGATCGTTCAGGCCTTCAATCGCGGGCCGTGGGAGGCCGCACGGTTTGCGGCGGCGGCCGAGCTTGCGTTTGAGGCCGCCGCCCGGCGCGTTCGCGTTCGCGCTGCGCTCACCGCAATCGCCATCGTGCTGAGTTTCGGGGTGATCGTGTTCGTGCTGCGAAGCGGTGCCGGGTCGGTGCTCGCAGGTGAGCTGAGCGCCGGGCTACTTGCGCAGTTCGTTTTGTATGCTGCGCTCCTCGCCGGCGCGATCGGGGCGATTGCCGAAGTGATTGGTGACGTTCAGCGCGCCGCGGGCGCGGCGGAGCGACTCTCCCAACTGCTTGACGCGACGCCTGCGATCGGCGCGCAGGCCGATCGCGCGACGCATGCTCAGCACGACACCGGTGCAGCACCGCACGCGACCGTAGCCACACCGCCTGCGGAGGATCTCGCGCAACGTGAGCCCGCCATCGTGTTCGATTCGGTCACCTTCACCTATCCCACGCGCGAGCAGCCCGCCCTCGAGGCGGTGAGCTTTACCGTGGCGCCAGGAGAAACCGTCGCGCTGGTTGGCCCTTCAGGCTCTGGAAAAAGCACCGTCTTTCAGCTGCTCCTGCGTTTTCGCGACCCGCAAACGGGCGCAGTCCGAATGGACGGGATTGATCTGCGTGCGCTTGAGCCCGCCGTGCTTCGTGCGCGCATCGGCCTGGTGTCGCAGGACAGCATGGTGTTCTCCGCCGACGTGCTTGAAAACATTCGCTACGGCAGGCTCGAGGCAACCGACGAAGAGGTGATGGAGGCTGCGCGCGCCGCGCACGCGCTTGAGTTCATCGAACGACTGCCCCAGCGCTGGCAAACCCCGCTCGGCGAACGTGGCCTGCGACTATCGGGCGGGCAACGCCAACGGATCGCGATCGCGCGAGCATTGCTGCGCGACCCCGAGCTTCTGCTCCTCGATGAGGCCACCAGCTCGCTCGATGCGCAAAGCGAGCGCGAGGTGCAGGCCGCGCTCGAGGAGGCGACCAGCGGTCGTACCACGCTGGTGATCGCCCATCGGCTGGCCACCGTGCGGCGCGCTGATCGGATTCTTGTGCTCGAGCGCGGTCGGCTCGTCGAGACCGGTACCCATGCGTCGCTCTCGGCCACGGGCGGGCTCTACTCGCGGCTTGCCGCCATGCAGTTCGACGCCGCCCGGGAATTTGCGCTACGCTAGCGCGCCTTTCGCTTGGGCGATTGATCTGACGCGATAGGCACGGCAGTCGCGCCAGGCTCTGTGTGGGCGCAGACTCATTCTTCGTATCATCCAACTCAGGCTCGTACCCATGGCACGCAGACTTGAAGGCAAAAAGGTGTTTGTGACCGCAGCCGCCCAGGGCATGGGCCGGGCCGCGGTGATGGCCATGGCGCGCGAAGGTGCGCACATCATAGCCACCGATATTCGCGAGGACCTTCTCCAGACGCTGCATGCCGAGGTGCTCGCCGAAGGCGGCATCGCCCCCGATGTGCGTAAGCTCGATGTCACCGCGCCTGGCGCGATTGAATCGATGATGGAATCGGTGGGTGCGCTCGACGTGCTCTTTAACTGCGCGGGCTATGTCCACCAGGGCACCATCCTTCAGGCAAGCGACGATGACTGGGATCGCAGCTTCGCGATCAATGTCCGTTCGATGGTGCGCACCATCCGCTCGGCGTTGCCCGCCATGATCGCGCACGGCGGCGGCTCGATCATCAACATGGCCTCGGTCTGTTCATCGATCAAGGGCCTTCCTAACCGCGCGGTCTACGGCACCACCAAAGCAGCCGTGCTGGGCCTCACCAAGTCGATCGCGGCAGATTTTGTCGGGCAGCGCGTTCGCTGCAACGCCATCTGCCCCGGCACCGTGGAAACTCCCAGCCTTCGCGACCGCATGGCGCAACTCGGCGATGTCGACGAAGCTCGGCGCATGTTCACCGCGCGCCAACCCATGGGGCGGCTCGCCAACGCCGACGAAATCGTTCCGATCATTGTTTATCTCGCAAGCGACGAAAGCTCGTTTGCCACCGGGCAATGGTTCAACATAGACGGCGGCATCACGATCTGATTGATCGGCGGCGCCAGCGATCATCCACAGCGCTCGCCTCGCCCCTCCCCCTCACCTGACCTTACCAAGGAGAAAGCATGAAACTCGTACGCTACGGCAAACCCGGCAAGGAAAAGCCCGGCATGATCGACGCAGACGGCAAGCTTCGCGACCTCTCGGGCGTGCTCGCGGGCATCGGCCCCGACCAGCTCTCGCCCAAGGCGCTTGCCAAGCTGGCCAAGGTCAAGACGGCCAAGCTGCCCCTGGTGCGCGGCAATCCGCGTTACGGCGTGCCGTTCACCGGCGCCACCAAGTTTGTCGCCATCGGCCTTAACTACACCGACCACGCGGCCGAGACCGGAAACGCGCTGCCCAAAGAGCCCATCATCTTCCACAAGACGCTCACCTGCATGCAGGGCGCCAACGACGACGTGATGATGCCAAAGGGTTCCACCAAAACCGACTGGGAAATCGAGCTCGGCATCGTGATCGGCACCCGTGCCTCGAACGTGAGCAAGAAAGAGGCCCTCAATCACGTCGCGGGCTATGTGCTTTGCAATGACGTCTCCGAGCGCGCTTTCCAGATCGAGCGTGGCGGTCAGTGGACCAAGGGCAAGGGCTGCGATACCTTCGGCCCGATCGGCCCATGGCTCGCCACCACCGACGAAATCCCCAATCCGCAGAAGCTCGAAATGTGGCTGGATGTGAACGGCCAGTCCAAACAGCGCGGCCACACCAAGAACATGATTTTCGACTGCGCCACGCTGGTGTCCTACTGCAGCCAGTTCTTTACGCTCTACCCGGGCGACGTCATCACCACCGGCACGCCTGCGGGTGTGGGCCTTGCCACCAAGACCTTCCTGAAAGCCGGTGACGTGGTCACCCTCGGCATGACGGGTCTTGGCGAGCAGCGCCAGAAGATCGTCAAGTACAAAGCAGCGAAGTAAGCCCGCCGGGTTCGCGCCGCCCGGCGCGAACCCCTCACCGCGCAGGCGGCGTGCGTGTTCCGTTCACCACCGGATAGTCGGGCCTGCCGGTGCGCATCCAGCTCACGATGTTAAGCGCCGCCTTGCGGCGTAACTCGATTTCCGACTGCACCGAATAGAACGCCGAGTGGGGAGAGAGCAGCACCCGGGGGTCGGCAAGGAGCGGGTGTGAGGCCGGAATCGGTTCAATCGGCAGCACATCCAGCCCGACGCCCGCCAGGCGCCCGGTGCCCAGCACGCGCACCAGTCCGTCCACATCAATCACCGCGCCGCGCGCCGTATTGACCAGATACGAACCTGGCTTCATCCGCGACAGGAGCGACTCGCCCACCAGGCCGCGTGTGCCGTCGTTGAGCAGGCAGTGAATCGAAATCGCATCGGCCTCCTCGAAGAGGCCCTCCAGGCTCACCCGCTCGACGTACTGAGGAAAGTCGCCATCGATCAGAAACGGGTCGTGCGCGATCACGCGCTTGAAAATCGGTTGGGCGTAGTGCGCAAAGCGCTTACCAATGCGGCCCAGCCCCAGCACCCCGACGGTAAGGTTCTGCGCACGGGGAATCGCCGGCACGCTTGTGTAGTGCCAGGTGCCATCATGGATATTGCGGTTGTAGCGACTGATTGAGCGGATCAGGTCGAGTAGCATCGCAAGCGCATGGAGCGACACCTCGCCCACCCCGTAGTCGGGCGAATTCGACACCCAGACGCCGTGACGCGCCGCGGCGCTCGCGTCGATGGTGTCATAGCCTGCGCCAATGCGTGAGGCAAGTCCTATCCCCGGGCAGGCAGCAAACACCTTGTCGCCTACCGGTGCGTATTGAACCAGCAGCGCGCTACAGCCCTGCGCAGCAGCGATCACTTCGTCTTCCGAGCGACACTGCGCCTCGACAAGCTCAATGCCGGCCTCGAGAAATATCTGGCGCTCGAGCAGAACATTCTTCATGTCGTAGTCGGTAAAGAGAACTTTCATCATGGACTCCAGGTCAGGCGGGCGCTGCACGGCAGGGGCAGTCGGAGCTTGGATTATCCCGCAGCGGCGGGGCAGAATCGATCGCGGACGGCAGCGCCCGCCGGGACAGCACAGACCCCGGCGTGAACCGGCCCCGCGCGCCGCCGGAACGGCGGCCCCCCGCGACTGGCGCGCCCGCCCGAGCGCTGCTATGGTGCGGGCTCTTTCAACCCTGCATCAAGATCTGCTGGAGCCGCGCTCACCATGAATGCCATTGATCTGAACAGCCGCTGTGCGGTGATCACCGGAGGTGCCTCGGGCATCGGGGCGGAAATTGCCCGCCGTCTTTCGGCAAGCGGCGCCCGCATCGCGCTCTGGGATCTGGATCAGGGCGCAGCAGAGCAACTGGCCGCCACGCTGCCTGCGATCGGCGGCAGTCATCTGGCGATCGGTGCCGACGTGACCGACGAAGCCAGCGTCCAGCGTGCCTGCGACCGCACCATAGCTGGCTTTGGCCGCATCGATATTCTGGTTTGCAGCGCCGGCATCACCGGCCCCAACGCCACCACCTGGCAATATGAACCCGCCGACTGGCGCCGGGTCATGGATGTGAACGTCAACGGTGTGTTCCTCTGCAACCGGGCAGTGGTGCGCGAAATGCTGAAGACCGACTACGGTCGTATCATCAACATCGCCTCGATCGCCGGCAAAGACGGCAATCCCAACGCGCCCGCGTACAGTGCGTCCAAGGCGGCTGTGATTGGCCTCACCAAATCCTTGGGCAAGGAAACCGCGAAAACCGGCATCCGGGCCAACTGCATCACCCCGGCTGCGGTCAAGACGCCCATGTTCGACCAAATGACGCAGCAGCACATCGACTTCATGCTTTCCAAGATCCCGATGGGTCGGTTCGGACAAATCGAGGAAATCGCGGCCATGGTCGCGTGGATGGCGAGCGAAGAGTGCTCGTTTACCACTGGCTCGGTGTTTGATCTGTCGGGCGGCCGCGCAGTCTATTGAGGCTCCTGGGCACCAGCCGCCGGCGCCGCCCGCGGCCAGGCGAACCCTGAAAACCCAGGCCTGTCAGGGTATTTGATGTGCCGCCAGGCGGGTCGTCACACGGTTGTCATAAAGCGGCTTTATGGTGTGACTTCCCCTCAATCCATTCATCAAACCTCCACCATGATCAAGAAATTCCTCTCAGCGTTGATTGCGAGCGCCGCGGTGGTTGCCGCCGGGCCTGCTCTCGCCGCCGACATCACCGGCGCAGGCGCAACCTTCCCCTATCCCATTTACGCCAAATGGGCCGAGGCGTACAAGGCGGTCACCAGCACCGGACTCAACTATCAGTCGATTGGCTCGTCGGGCGGCATCAAGCAGATCCGCTCCAAGACCGTGACCTTCGGTGCCACTGACGCACCGGTCAAGGGCGAAGACCTCGACCGCGACGGCATGGTTCAGTTCCCGGCAATCATTGGCGGTACCGTTCCGGTGTTTAACATTGAAGGAATCGCGAGCGGCGACTTCCGCATCACCGGGCCCCTGCTT
>CAIPNM010000129.1 GCA_903866395.1 uncultured bacterium | reverse complement strand
TGTGCGCGGCTGCGACCTGGCGTCGCGCGTCCAGAGAGTCTCTCCCGCTATGCAGCAGGCGAACTTCTGGAAGCGGCTTTGAGCGACGCCTGGGCACAGACGTTTGCCGAGCGATCAATACCAAGCTGAGCAAAGCCCGCCCGAGCGCATGCCCGGGATGACGGCTTGATGTAGGAAAACCCCTCGCGCAGGTCCGAGGTCATGCCTCGCGAAGGTGCCTCACCAGCGCTTGGCCCACCGCGCGCGTGCCTAGACGGCCGCCGATGTCGCGCGTGACCTGCTGCTCGGCGATGCACCGCTCCATGGCGGTCTCGATCGCGCGCGAGGCCAGCAGGTACTGCGCATGACCGCTTCGCTGTGACAGCCAGGCAAGCAGCATGGCTGCCGAGACCACCTGCGAAAAGGGGTTGGCAAGATCCTGACCCGCGATGTCGGGTGCCGAGCCGTGTGCCGCCTGACCCATGGCGTGGTCCGCCCCCGCGTTGAGCGACCCGCCCAGCCCCAGGCTGCCGGACAACTCTGCAGTCAGGTCGGACAGGATGTCGCCAAACATGTTGGTGGTCACGATCACATCGAAGCGCGCGGGATCGCGGACCACGTGCGCCATCATGGCGTCGACGATCTCGTCGTCGACTTCAACCTCCGGAAAATCTTTTCCAACACGGTGGCACGCGTCCAGAAAAATACCGTCGGTGATCTTGAGCACATTGTGCTTATGCACCAGGGTGAGACGCCGGCGTCTCTGCATGGCGAGTTCGAACGCGCTTCGGGCGACCCGCTCGCAGCAGGCGCGGGTAATGCGCCGAAGAGAAATCGCCACGTCGGGTGTCACGAGGATTTCGCTGTTGCCGGACTCGACGTTGCGGTCGGCGTAGAACCCTTCGGTGTTTTCTCGCACCACCACCAGATCGAATGGGCGGCTGATGGTGGGAATGCCAGGAAAGGTGCGAGCCGGCCGGATGTTGGCGAACAGATCGAGCCGTTTTCTAAAAAACTTTGACGGATTGATCTCTCCCTTGCTCTCGTCCTTGAAATCGTAAGTGGACATTGGGCCGAGCATGAGCCCGTCCGCAGCCTGGACCTTTGCGAGCAAATCTTCAGTCACGGTGGCGCCATGAACCTTTAGCGACGCGTGCCCCGCCAGATCATGGTCGAGGGTAAGGTCGAGGTTGAACCGCTGGGCCGCGGTCTCCAGCAGTGCTACCGCGACTGCCATCGTTTCCTGGCCGATGCCGTCGCCCGGCAGAACGACGATCTTCATGGCGAGGTCCTGAGGTTAGCCTCGCGAGCCAGAAAAGGCGCGAGCGCGAGCCAGCGCCGGCGCGTGTGTGAAGGATCCATGATGCTCCGAAAGTGATGGTTGATTGCACTCACTGCGGAGTGTGCCCCGGATCCGGACTGGTTGGGGGGCAGTGCGGGCCCGGCCGAAACGACCGGCCAGGCCCGCAATGGAGAAGGGTACTCAGGCCTTTTTCTGGTAGGCGCTGCACCAACCTGCTGCCGCGACCAGCTTGCCAGGGAAAATCGTGCAGGCGCCGTTATCAGCTGCTTTGCTCTGATAGAGCTGGCAGTTGACGCACTTTTGCTCGGCGTTATGTTTGGCAAACTTCTTCTGATCAACCTGAGCGGTGTTCGCCTTGTAACCCAGCGCAGCGGCCTGCGGATCAGTCTCGGCCACCATGGTTTGGGCACTGACAGGGCCCACTGTCACCACACTGATACCTGCAAATCCGCAGACGGTGGTGGCCAGAAACGCACGTCGCTTGTTCATGCTGCTTTCTCCAGGAGATTTTGGGTGAGCCGAGATCGGCGAACCGATGTCGGTGCAGTGCAGACGCTCCGGCGCGATTGGGAATGAGGTCTGCGCTCGGGTGAGACTGCCTGCGGCCGCGGAGTATCCTTCTTTGACCCTGCCCCAGCAAAACGCTTGGGATTACGTGAGCGATTCATGGGACTTCTGGATACGTGGTTAGACCGAATCGGCCTCGGCGAGCGTTTTGCCCGCCTGCCGCACCATGACTTCACCAAGCTGGTCATTCGCCACCGCCCCGATCAGGAGCGCTACTACCCGGAGGTCTCCAGGCTTGCGCGGGAGTCTGGATCGGCGAGGCTGCTGCTGGCGGTGGCGCCAAACGGCGTGCCGTATCGCGTTCGTCTGCTCGAATCGTCGGGTCATCTTCGGCTTGACGAGGCGGCACATCGTCTGGCGCTTGACTTTCGATTCGCCAGCCCGGCCGGCCCGGACGGTGCGTTGGCTCGCGGCGGCTGGCAGACGACGTTCAGGGTGACGTTTGTGGATCCGAACCCGGAGATTTCATCGGCCACAACATGACGGGTACCCCAGGTCGGCGGCCCTTCATAATCGCCCACTCAGCTTGTCACCACGTGCGGGTTTCGCGGACGCCCCACCGTGGCCGGCCGTCCATCCAATCGGAGAACCGTTCCAATGGGTCTTGTGCGTAAGGAGCAGCGTGCGGCAACGGCCGCGCTGCGGGGGGGGCACGACCAGCCGGCGGATCCTTCGCTGATTGACTCGCGAGCGGCCGCCTGGCGTTTGGCGATCGCCCTGATCGCCGCCACGCTGGGCAATGCGCCCATGTATGTCCTCGCAGTAGCGCTCCCGGCGGTGCAAAGCGACTTCGGGATCGGACGCGGTGAAGCGGCGTTTGCCTACACCGCCATGATGGTGGGTTTGGGCGCGGGGGGCTATCTGTGCGGGCGCTGGGCGGATCGATTTGGGGTGTGGCGGGTGCTGGCCCTGGGCGGAGTGGGAACGCTCGCCGGGTTTGGACTTGCCGCGTCAGCGCCAGGGCTGGCAGTGTTCGTCATCGCGCACTGTGTGCTGCTCGGATTTCTGGGCATTGGCAGCTCCTACGGACCCCTGATGGCGGACACCGCGCTTTGGTGGCAGAAACGCAGGGGGGTAGCGGTAGCGGTGGTTGCCAGCGGAAATTTTCTCGCGGGCACAATCTGGCCGCCCATCGTCCAGGCAGGCATCGAAGCAATCGGCTGGCGCGGCACATTCTGGTGGTTGGGTTTGGTGTGCGGGCTCGGTATCGTGGGGCTGAGTCTGTTCATCCGCGAGCGCCCACCGAGAATCGTCGGGCTCTCGCCGTCGGCCAACGCCCGGGGCTCAGGCATCACCCCCAATCGCCCGTTTGGGTTGCCGGTCAACACAGCTCAGTGGGTGCTGTTCATTGCTGCCGTGGGATGCTGCGTGGCGATGGCCATGCCGCAGGTGCATATCGTGGCGTACTGCACTGACCTGGGTTTTGGTGCCGCGCGTGGCGCCGAGATGCTGTCACTCATGCTGGGATGTGGCGTGTTAAGCCGCCTGGCCTCGGGCTGGATTTCCGACCAGATCGGGGGCCTGCGCACGCTTCTCCTCGGCACCTTACTGCAGGCGGTGGCGCTTGCGCTATTTCTTCCCTTCGATACCCTCGCCTCGCTGTATGTGATTTCAGCCATGTTCGGCCTGTTTCAGGGGGGCATCATTCCGGCTTACGCGATCATCGTGCGGGAGCACTTTCCGCCAGAACAGGCGGGCGCTCGGACCGGCGGTGTGCTGGTCGGCGGGCAGGTGGGTATGGCGTTGGGCGGCTGGCTGTCTGGCAAAGTGTTCGACCTCACCGGCTCCTACGATGTCGCGTTTATCAACGGAATCGGCTGGAATCTGGTCACCGTCGCCATCGTCATTTTTCTTCTTTGGAGAATTCGACCAGGGCGTCCGGTGATGTCGCTGAGCAGGCCAACGGAAGGAGGCGTTACTTCATGAATCCGATCGATCGCCGAACCGCTGGCCGCGCGGTGCTCGCTGCCGGAGCGCTTGCTGCCGTGGGCGGGGCTGCGCGCGCCCAGACCTGGCCCACCCGTCCCATCAGGCTCGTTGTGCCGTTTGCAACCGGTGGCGGTTCTGATTTCATTGGTCGCTTTATGGCCCAACGCCTCGGCCAGGCGCTGGGGCAGCCGGTGGTGGTTGAAAACCGACCCGGTGCTGGCAGTACGCTCGGGATCGAACTGGTGGTGAAGTCACCACCCGATGGGCACACTTTCGGGTTGATCGCCTCGAGTTACACGGTCACGCCCAGTCTTTATCGATTGCGTTTTGACCCTGTAAACGACATCACGCCCGTGATCCAGTTTTCGCAGGGGCCGATGCTGGTGGTGGTGCCTAAATCACTTCCCGTGGCAAATTTCAGCGAGCTGGTGGCGCTTGCCCGGGCGCGGCCCGGTACGCTCAATTACGCATCGGCCGGGCAGGGCAGCATCACGCATCTCGCATGCGCCCTGTTCGCCGATATGGCGGGGCTCCAGATGACGCACATCCCCTACAAGGGGACGGGCCCCGCGCTCACTGACACCATGGCGGGGCAGACGCAGCTGTTTTTCAGCAGCACCGCGACCGCGCTTCCGCATGTGCAGTCGGGGGCGCTGCGCGCGCTCGCGGTGACGACCCGCGAGCGGCTCGGCACCCTGGCCTCGATTCCGACGATCGCCGAGTCGGGGCTACCTGCCTATGACGTACCGCTCTGGCACGGCATGATCGGCCCAGCCGGGGTGTCTTCTGACATCGTTACGCGCCTGGTGAGCGAGAGCCGTCGCACGCTCTCGCTTCGTGAAACCGCAGAGCAGCTCGCGCAAGACGGCGTGGCGCCTGCGCCTGAGGGATCGCCCACTCAGTTTCGCGACCGCATCCGGAGCGAAATCGATCAGTGGCGCGGCGTGGTGGCGCGCGCGGGCGTGCGGATCGAGTGATTCAGCGCCAACCGCTCGCAGGAGCGCGCCCTTGGTAACGCAGCCGGTCCGGCTGGTTGCGGCGCTCGTGTTCTGCAACACCTTTGCGCTCGGCGCCTTTCCGGTGCTGCTACCGGATATCGCGCAGCAGACGGGCTATGACGATGTGGCGCTCGGCGTTTTGGCGGGTGCCTTCGGCTTTGCCCGGTTGCTCTGCGATCTGCCAGCGGGCCTGCTTCTTTCACGCTATCTGAGGGCGGCCATCCTGCTGGGTGCTGCCGCACTCACCTCAGGCAATCTTCTCCTGTTTTCCGGGCATGAACTCTGGATGCTGGTGTTGGGTCGGGGACTGTACGGCGCGGGTCATGCGACGCTTCTCCTCAGCGTGCTGATCACGGTCTCGCGATTTGCCGCATCGAGTGGCCATGCATTCTCACTCAACGTGGTCGAGTTCAGCGGCATGCTTGGCATGCTGCTCGGGATGCTGCTCGTGGCTGTATTGCCCGATGGCTGGCCTTGGCAGCGGGCGTTGATGCTTGCGTCCGCCCCCCAGTTGTTGGGTCTCTTCCTCCTGCCTGGTCTTCTTCGGGTCGTGGGGTCTGGCGAGCCCGCGCCGTCTGCGGCGCCCCTTGAGG
>CAIPNM010000128.1 GCA_903866395.1 uncultured bacterium | reverse complement strand
TTCTCAAGCGCCACAGGCCGGAGATTGAGTGCATCGATCTCGCGCAGCGTGCGCTCAAAATCAAGCACCGGGTAGTCGGTGCCGAAGATCACCTTGTCCTGCCCGAAAGTGTTGATGAAGTGCACGAACGACTGCGGCCAGTAGCGGGGACTATGTGCATCGCAGCCAATGTAAACATTGGGATGTTTCCAGGCCATGGCGATCATTTCCTCGGTCCATGGAATGCCCACGTGAATGCCCACCAGCTTCAGCTCTGGAAAATCACAGGCCACAGCGTCGAGCGTGATCGGGCGCCCCACACTCTTTAGCGGCCGCGTGGGGTCATAGACCAGTGACTGCCCCACCTGAAGCTGCACCGGGACATCAAGCTCCACACACTTGGCATAAAACGGATACCAGCGCGCGTGGTCAGGCGCGAGCTCAAACCAGTGCGGATAAAAATGCCCGCCCACGAAGCCGTATTCACGCACAGCGCGCTCGAATGCACGAACGCCCGCCATGCCCTCGGTTGGATCAAGCCCCGCCAGACCGCTGAAGCGGTCGGGCCAGCGCTGAACCGCATCGGCCACCATTTCGTAGGGCAGATGCCAGCTGCCGGGAATGCCCATCTGCCCGGTCTTGGTGGCGATCAGCATCGACCGCTCGATGCCATTGCGATCCATCAGCTCTAGCATCTGTTCGTGGGTGAGCCCGTCGGCGACCGAGGACTCCCGACCAATCTTGCCGGTCCAGAATGACTTGGACCACGCCGGGCGCAGCTTCATCACCTCGGGCGTGATCGGGTTGACCACGCAGTCGATGACCTTGATCGAACGATTCATTGAAACGATTCCTTTTTATGGGGTACGCAGATCGACGACCCTGCGCGGCTTTGCACTGGTCGTCGGGTCAAAAATCTCATCACGCGAGGCGACCTCGATCGTCACACTCAAGTGAACCTGGTGCTCGATCTGTTCGCGCAAGCGGTCCAAACCTTCGGTCGCGACGAGGCCACGGCTTCTAGCGATCCGGATCACCAGTTCGTCGCCCGAATAAGGATCGGCCGCGGCCCGCCATCGAATCACGATCTGATACTCCTCGATCGCAGGTTGCTGCTCGAGGAACTCTTTGAGCGCCTGAAGATTGACCAGCGTGCCCTTGATCTTGACGATATCGCCGGTTCGCACCGGTTGCGAAGTGATTCTAGGTGCGGTGCGGCCGCAATGCGGGCAAGGCTCGCTACTCATGGTGACCCGATCGCCGACCTGATACCGCAGGAACACAGTCCCGCGTCGCATGAGGTGACTGAATGCCAGCATCCCAGGCTCACCGTCCCCCAACCTCGCCCCCGAATCTGGATCGACCACTTCATGAAATATCTGGTCTGGTGCGAGCGAGTGAAAGCCGCTTCCGCGAACACACTCGACCATGCTCACGCCTTTCTCTGTCGAACCGTAGCGATTGACCACTCGCGCGTCCGCGCAACCGAGCGTCTGCATGCGTCGGCTCATGTCACCGCGCATCGCTTCCGATGATGCCTCACCGGTGATCATTGCCAGGCGCACCGAGCGGAAGTCTGCGGACAGTTCGGCCGCGCGTATGAGTACGCGACGCACAAAACCCGCAACCCCCCAAAGTACCGTCGCACGATGCATCTCAACCATTCGCACCGCGTCATCCAGGCTGCGATGCACTGGAATGACTGAAGCGTCGCGGCCTGTGTGGCCACAAAACATTAACGCGCCGACCGCCGCTGCCTCGTCAAACGCTCGACCATACGCGCCCATCGGAAACGGCGTAAGCGGAAACAGGTTCGCGATTCGATCGTCGACACGCAAACCCACCAGATCCTGATGACGCTCGCAGACATACAGGTAGTTGTAGTAGTCGAACGCCGTGACATAAATCGGCGCCGGCCGACCGCTGGTGGTTCCGGTGGTATAGATCACTTTCCACAGCGTGGTGAAATCGGCTGGCAGGTGAGCGCCCCGTAACTGGAACGATTCAGGGTCGGCAAGAAAATCGCTTTTCGAGGAGACCGGTAGCCGCACCAGGTCGTCACAGCTACGCAGGTGGCGAGGCTCGAGTCCAGCACGGCGCATCAGCGCGCCGTAAAACGGATGCGCGTCGTAGCAGAGTTCGATCGTCTCGCGAAGCAACCGGTCTTGTAGAGCTCGCAGGGCCGGAAGCGGCTGCCTGAGAATGTCCGGAAGCGAGAACCGGGAAATTGCGCGATCGTGCTGGGAGATCATTATGGGACGGCTGGGGATCAATTGCTCGTTTACTGCAGTTCAAGCCCGGCCTCTGACACCACCGCCTGCCAGGTCGCGATTTCGTCGCGGATAAAGCGCGTGAAGGCCTCGCCTGCCAAGGTGCCAGGCTGTGCCCCGCGGCGCGCCATATCCGCCCTGAATCCCTCATCCGACAACACTGCCTGCAGGTGGCCTTGCAAAAACGAGCGCAAATCCTCAGGGAGCCGTTTGGGCGCGAAGAGCCCGTACCACGCCGCAGCCTTGAATGGAATGCCCGCCTCCGCTGCCGTCGGCGCATCGGGAAATGTCGGTATGCGCGAATCACTTGCAGTTGCCAGCACCCGAATCTTGCCAGTCTGGGCACTGCCAACTATCGAACCATTGTCGACGATCAGCAGTTGCACCTGGTTATCCATGAGCGCGGGCACGGCTTGCGGACTCCCGGGGTACGGAACATGTGTGATTCGCGTACCAGTGGCCTTCATGAAGAGCAGCGTGTAGAGGTGCACCGCGCCGCCATTACCACCGATGGTGGCGTAATTGAATTTCCCAGGTTGCGACTTCGCAAGCTCAATAAATTCCTTGAGCGTTTGAGCCTTCAATGCGGCGGGTACGTTAATGGTCATGGGCGACATCGACACCATCACCAGTGGCGTGAGGTCGGCTCTGGGATCCATGTCGGGCTTGCGCCGGATCGCGAAATGAGTCCCCAGTGAAACGCTACCAAGGAGTAGCTGATAACCATCGGGAGGGGCGCTGTCCACAAACGATTGCGTTGCAGTCGCACCCGCCGCACCCGGGCGGTTTTCGATGATGACTGGTTTTCCGATTCGCTTGGACAGTCGCTCGTTGACTGATCGCGCGACCAGATCGTTGGCCGATCCCGCCGGAAACGGAACGATCAGCCGGATCGGCCGATCGGGGAACACAGCATGGGCCGGAGCAACCCAGGCAAGGACAGTCGTCGATAGCGCTGCAATCAGCATGCGCCAGGGCGTTGTTCGAAGCGAAGGTGTTAAACAACCGCGAATTGAAAACATTGCCATCGGCTTGCTCTCCTTACACCCACATCCAGGTTTGGCGTGTTGTTGATCACCGCTGGCGTTGACACAGCTCGACGCATACCGCACCATCAATTTGCCCTGGGGCACCTGACAACAGTCGGTACACCTCTCGATCATTCTCCACGATCGGTCTCATTCACTGTCATAACGGCCATGAAGATTCGAAATCCGTCTGATTTCGGCGCAGGGTTACTGATTACGGGGATCTCGCTGGCCTTCCTGGTAACAGGCCAGTCGTTACCGCAGGGCACCCTCTCCGAGATGGGGCCAGGCTGGTTCCCGCGACATGTCGCCCTGCTAGCCCTGTTGGCAGGTATCGCGCTAGTGGTGCGGTCGCTGGCGCGATCCGGGCATCCGCTGCCGCGGTTCCGGATTCGACCGCTGCTCGCAGTCGCTGCAGCAGTCTTTGCTTTTGCAGTCTGCATTAACCGATTCGGGTTCGTGATCGCCGCGCCATTGACACTCCTGATTGCTTCACTCGCGGTCACGGATACGCGCATGCGGGTGCGACTGCTCATCGCGCTGATGGTTTCGCTGATCGCGGCCGCCATTTTTATCGGCGCCCTGGGACTCAGTATCCCGCTGTGGCCTGGCCAATGAGGATCGCGTTTGTCTGCCTTTGACGGACTCGCAACCGGTCTCGCCACCGCGCTCGCCTTCCACAATCTACTGTTCGCGCTCGCGGGTTGCCTTTGCGGGACGCTGATCGGCGTGCTGCCAGGGGTCGGCCCGCTGGCCACCATGGCAATGCTGTTGCCTCTCACGAGCTATTTTCCCGCCGAATCAGCGCTCATCATGCTGGCCGGGGTTTACTACGGGGCGCAGTACGGTGGCTCAACCACCGCTATCCTCGTCAATCTACCCGGTGAGAGTTCCTCAGCCATCACGTGCATCGACGGCCATCAGATGGCGCGGGCCGGCCGCGCGGGCGTCGCGCTCACGGTCGCAGCGCTCGCATCATTCTTTGCGGGATGCGTAGCCACGTTGGTGATCGCCGGATTTGCCGACGGTCTTTCGCAACTCGCCGTGTCGTTCAAGCCAGCCGACTATTTTTCGCTGATTTTCTTCGGCCTGATCGGAGCTACCGCCTTGTCTGCGGGTTCGATGACCACCTCGGTCGCTGCAACGCTAATCGGCATTCTGCTCGGTTGCGTCGGTACCGATCTCTACACGGGTATCCAGCGCTTTACGCTTGGCATCCGTCCGCTGGCCGCCGGAATCGATTTCGTCTGCCTGGCTATCGGGGTGTTCGGGCTGGCCGAAATCATCGCGAACCTGACGCGTGGCGCGATGGACCAGACATTGCTGAGTCGTCACGTTTCGGGCCAATGGCCCACCGCGGAAGACTGGCGCCGCGCATGGCCGGCCGCCCTCCGCGGCACAGCCATCGGCTCGGCCCTGGGCGTGCTGCCAGGGGGCGGCGCCTCGCTCGGTTCCTTCGCTGCCTACGCTGTCGAAAGGCGCATCACGCGCGACCCCTCGCGCTTCGGTCACGGCGCAGTCGAGGGCGTGGCGGCACCAGAGGCCGCTAACAACGCTGCCGCGCAAACTTCGTTCATCCCAATGCTCACGCTGGGCATCCCCGCCAACGCTGTGATGGCAGTGATGATCGGGGCACTCATGATCCACGGCATCGTGCCCGGACCCGATATCCTGGTGAAGCGGCCCGATGTCGCGTGGGGGCTGATCGCAAGCATGCTGGTTGGCAACTTAATGTTGCTGGTGATCAATCTGCCGCTGATCGGGCTCTGGGTATCGCTCCTGCGTGTCCCGTACCGGGTGATGTTCCCGGCGATCGTCCTGTTCTGTTCGATCGGCGCATTCAGTTCGGGCTATAGCGCCTTTGAAGTGGGTCTTACGGCCTTGCTGGCAGTTGTCGGCTTCATGCTGATCTGGTTCGGCTGTTCACCAGCATCGCTTGCGCTCGGTTTCATTCTAGGGCCGATGCTAGAAGAGCAGTTTCGACGAGCCATGATACTGTCGAGAGGTGATCTGGGCACTTTTTTCACTCATCCGGTGAGTGCCGTATTACTCGCAGCTTCAGCGTTGGTCTCGGCTAGTGTCTTGCTGCCGACACTGGGCCGCGCGCGCCGCGAGGCGTTTGCCGACGAAACGCGTTGATGCTTTCCACCAGGAGCCCCAATATGCCAGCCCATCGCAACCTGACCTTGCTGCCTGCAATGATCCTGGCCGCCGTGCTCGGTTCATCATCCGCGCTCGCCCAGACGCCGCTCGCCTCCGTCGCTGAGTGGCCGAGCAAGCCTATTCGGCTGATTGCCCCCTTCGCCCCCGGTGGCCCGACGGACCAGGCCTCACGGACGCTCGCACCTAAGCTCGCTGAAGCGCTTGGCAAGCCGGTCTTTGTCGAAAACATCCCGGGGGCTGGTAGCACGCTCGGTACCGGCCGAATCGCCCAGGCCGAGCCTGATGGGCACACATTTGGGCTTGGACATGTTGGCGCGCTCAGCATCGCGCCCGCGATGTACGACAAACTGGGCTACGACCCGCTCACCAGCTACACAACGATCTCTCTCGTCTGCGATTTCGTGAACATCCTTGTGGTGCGCGCCGACAGCCCGGTTCGTTCGGTGGCCGACCTGATTGCTCAGGCGCGCAGCCGGCCCGGTGCACTCACTTATGGTTCGGCTGGAATCGGTTCGTCGAACCATTTGTCGGGCGAATTGCTTGCGAGCATGGCAGGGGTCAAGATGACCCACGTGCCCTACAAGGGCAGCGCGCCAGCCATGGTCGACCTGATCGGTGGGCGTCTTGATTTTATGTTCGACATCCTGCTCAACTCCATGCCCAACGTGCAGAGTGGAAGGCTGAGAATCCTGGGCGTTACCAGTCTCACCGAGATTCCATCAGTCCCGGGTATACCGCCGGTGGCGCAGGCTGTGCCATCGTTCGAGGTGCTGGGGTGGGTGGGCCTGCTCGGGCCGGCGGGCTTGCCAAAGCCGATCACCGACCGACTGAATGCCGAAATCGCACGCATCATGCAAATGCCAGAGATTGTGAAAGCGTTTGCTGGCATGGGCTACATCGCTCGGACCAGTACGCCGGAGGCGTTTCACGCGTTGATCGAGAAAGACCTGCGCATGTGGGATCCGATCATTCGTGGGGCGGGCATCCGGGCGAATTGATCAACCGAGCCTCACTTGCGGCGCAACGCCCGCACTACAAGCACCACCGCCACCACCACGGCGATCATCACGATCGCCCGCATTTGCGGGGAAGCGCCCTGAAGCTGCTCGGCGAGCGCCACGCCGATTGAGGCGGGCGCCAGCATCATGGGCGCCCACAACACCGCTGACAGCCAGTTGGCAAGCTGAAATGACGCCCGCCGCCCGCCCATCGCGCCCGCCATCAGCGGGATGATCGCCCGTCCGAGCGGAATAAACCGGCTCACGATCACGGCAATGGAACCCCAGCGTTCGAAAAATCGATGGCCGCGCTCGATCCAGTCTGGGCGACGAGCGAAGAACCCCATTGACTCGATCCGCGCACCATAGCGCCGGCCCATCTCAAAGCTCACCCAGTAGCCCAAGCCCGCGCCTGCCATGCCCCAAAGCGACAGTTCAACAAGACTCACCAGCCCGGCGGCCGCGAGCGACCCGATCGCGAGCAGCAGAAGCGTGGCCGGCACGAGGGCGCTGACGAGGGCAAGCGATTCGATCAGACAGAGCCCAAAAACAAGCGGCGCAGCCCACTCGCGATGCGCGCGCACGATATCGAGTATGGGCGCGAACAGCTGTTCAAAAAATCCATCTGGCGACATGGGCGATGTTCTCCGTGAGGGCGTCGGCAGATCTCTGAGTGCCAACAGGCCAAGGGTAGCGGCCCGAACCGTGCGCGCAGGTCGATGCGCACACCCGCACCAGGGCTGAATCGGCGCTCTGATGACGGCGAACCAGATTCGCAACAAGCGCGTGGCTGCGCCCGGCGCTCCCGCTTATCATCGAACCTTTACAGGGAGACATCGCTTTGAGAATCACCATGCTTGGCACCGGTGCGGCGTTCGTTGACCCGGATCGCGCTCAATCCGGCATTCTCGTCACGCTCGATAACGGCCGGCACTACCTGTTCGACTGCGGAGCGGGCATCACCCGCAACATGGTGCGGGCCAATGTGAGCCCAGCCGATGTCACCGCGGTATTCCTCACCCATATGCATCACGATCACATCTGCGATTTCCCGCTGTTCGTGATTACCGGCTGGATGTGGGACCGGCCCGACGCGCCCGTGGTGATCGGTCCGCGCGGCACCCAGCATTTCGTGAGCCATCTGTTTGAGGGCGGCGCCTTCAAGTCCGATTTTGAAGCGCGCAGCAGTTATCCCCGGCGGCAGAAAAATCTGCAGGCCGTGAGGCCCAAGGTCATTGAAGCCAGCCCGGGCGTGGCCTACGAAGATGAGCATGTGCGCATCGTCTGCGACTGGGTGGAGCACATTCCGCGCGATATCAGCGAGTGCTTCGGTGTGCGACTGGAGGCAGAGGGTAAGGCCGTGGCCTTCTCGGGCGATACGGCAGCCTGTGAATCCATGGTGAAACTTGCCAAAGACGCAGACCTGCTCATTCACGAGTGCACCTTTCCGGAATCGTTCATCGAGCATCGCCGGAAAACGGGTGTGGGCACGTTCGCGCACACCAGCCCGACCGAGCTGGGGCAGATTGCTGCCCGGGCCGGCGTGAAGCGCCTGGTGCCCACCCATTTCGGCCACTTCGAGTCCACCCATCCGCTAATCCGCAAGGTCGCCACGCATCATTTCCCGGTGGAGCAGATGGGTCCGCACCTCATGGACGAGGTGGTGCGCGACATCCGTCGCCACTATCAGGGACCGATGCAGATCGCTTCTGACCTGCTGCGAATCGACGTCTGAAGCCCCCGCCCCACCCGCTGCGGCGCCGCACCGAACGCCCCGAGGAGAGATCGACATGTCATCGGCAACCCCCCAACGGTCAAGCCGCCACGGAATCGTGTCCCGGCTGACTGGCGTTTTACTCGCTGTCGCCGCAGCGGCCACCGCTCCCGCTGCGCTCGCGCAAGCGACCGACCCCTGGCCCAACCGCCCGGTGCGAATCGTGGTGCCCTATGTGGCGGGCGCAATGGGCGACATGATCGCCCGGCGGCTCACCGAAGGCCTGCGACAGGAACTCGGCCAGCCGGTGCTGGTGGAAAACCGTCCAGGCGCGGGCGGCAACATCGGTACGCGGGCGGTCGAGCAGGCCAGTCCCGATGGCTACACGTTACTGGTTGCGGCCACCAATAACTTCACCATCAACCAGTTCCTGTACAAGGACCTGGGATTTGATCCGTTGCAGCGTCTGGAGCCGGTCACCGTACTGGTGGATGTGCCCTCGGTGATCTTTGTTCCGGCGGGGCTGCCGGTCAATGCGTTTACCGATTTCGTGGCCTGGGCACGCGCGAACCCCGGTAAGGTGAACTACGGCTCGCCCGGCAGCGGCACCACCCCCCACCTGTCGGCCGAAGCGATCAACCAGGCGTTTTCGCTCGGCATGACGCATGTGCCCTACAAGGGTGCCTCGCAAGCGGTGACCGCACTGATGGCTGGTGAGGTGCAGTTCTACCTGGTCGGCGCCGGCGTGGGGCTACCGCATGTCCGAAGCGGGAAGCTCCGCGCACTGGCAGTCGCCTCGCGCGTGCCCCTGTCGGTTCTACCCGACACCCCCAGCTTCGAGAAGGCGGGTATCACGGGCGTAGACGCGAGCAACTGGTGGGGGCTTGCTGCGCCGACAGGCACGCCGGCAGCGCTGATCGACCGGCTTCAGCGCGTGTTTTGCAAGGTGCTCGCCGAGCCTGGCAATGAGCAGGCCCTCGCCCAGCTCGGGGTGATGCCGGTTTGTAACGCCCCCGCACAGATGCGCGCCCAAGTGGCCAGGGAGGCCGATAGCTGGCGCCGCGCGCTTCCAGCGCTGAAGATCCAGATTGACTGAGCCGTTTGTCCGAAATGTGTCGTGAATCTCAATAACTGATGCGCGAAGGACTTGTTGGCGAAGGCCAACCTGAGAGAAAATGGCGGAGTTGTCTGTCGTAAACCGAGCATCCCAAGGGGTTTTTCCGATGAAAAAGTGGCTGGTCGCAATGAGTCTCGTATCGCTCAGCTCCCTGGCCCACGCTGAAGGCGGCGTTTTTCTCGGCCTCTCCATGCAACTTGGCGGCAACATCAGCGCCCGTGACATCGGTGTCACGGCCAAGGTGGTTTCCAGTAACCGCGAAGACCGTGCCGTGCTGGGCGGTGGTATCAACGTCTATCCCTTTGGGTCAGGTCCCACACGCGTCGGCATCGACGTGGGCGCGGGCTACCAGGGCTCGCGTTTTGGCGCCATGGTGGGTTACGACCTGCTCCTCGGCCGGCCCACGCTCAACGCTGGTTACGTGAACACCACCAACCGCTAACTGGCCTGCACCTCAGAAGTCAAATTCCCTGACCAGCACGGCTGCGGCCTGTTTCAGGTAGCGCCAAGCCGGGGCATCAGCCCTGACATGGAGGCTCAGTTGGCCTCGCCAGCTTTGGGGCGTGAGACGGGCAAGCGCCTCCGGTTCTTCTACTGACAGACTTACCCGATACACCGCCCGGTCGGGCACCAGCTGCCCCGCTTTTTCTCGAACCAGCACATGGCCGCCGGCCGGAACCGCCAGTTCGGCCCGAGGCAGCGCCCGCGACGCATCACGATCGATCGATCGAACCCGCAGCGTAACGATCGGGCCGGCGGCGCCATCGATCGCAAACCGCGCGAGGTCACCCACCCTCACCCGTCCGATCGCCGAGTCCTCTAGCCAGGTCTCCACAGTCCAGGGCGCGTCGTCGCGCACGAGCTGTGCAATACGTTCACGCCGTGCAATCCACTGCCCGGGCTGCAGATCTGGGTCGAGGAGGCGAAAGCGGCCGGGATCAGGGCTGACTGACCGCAGGCAGTTTTCCGAACCAGTCGAGCGTTTCGGCGCGCGACACCACGTCGCCGTACTTCGCGTTGATGTCAAAGAGCGCCGCCTGATGCGGTGCATCGTGCCGATCGCCCACACACTCGCGCGGCACGATCACGCGGAATCCGTGCTGAATACCATCCACCGCCGCCGCCCTCACGCAGCCGCTGGTTGAACATCCGAGCAGCACGATGGAATCGACCCCCATGGTGTGCAGCGTTGAAGCAAGCGAGGTTCCGAAGAAGGGGCTGGGATACTGCTTGGCGATCACCAGATCCTCGGGCTTGGGGGCAATTTTCGGATCGATCGCACCAAGCGGCTCGCCGCGCACGAAGAGCTTCAACGAGGGCACTTTCCTGAAAAAGAGTCCGCCATCAGCACCCGAGGGATGGTATTCGACCACGGTGTAAATCACGGGCAGCTTGAGCTCACGGGCCTTGGCAATCAGCGGCACCGAAGCATCCACCGCATCGACCACACCTTGGCCGAAGAACGGGGCACCGGGCGTGGTGTAGGCAATGACAAAATCAATCACCAGCAGCGCCGGCCGCGCGCCAAAGCCCAGCCGGGTGTCGAATACGCCGCGATAGTTGTCGGAGAGCGAGTTGGCGGTCATGGGTTGATCCGGTTACAAGAGGGTAGGTGACGTCGAGCTTAACTGAACCGGTACTCGGAAGGGTCGAGCGCGCGAGTGAAATTCCAGTAATCCAGCATTCGCCACGGCGAGGTGGCAAACACGCGGCCGCGGCGGTTTTTATACCAGCTGCCCACACCGGGATGCGCCCACACCATCTTCGCGTGCTGCGCATCGACGCGGCGGTTGAATTCATCATGTACGTCTTCACGGACCTCGAGCGCGCGTTGCCCACGCTCGAGGAGCTCGCGCAGCGCAAGCAGCGTGTAGCGCGTCTGGCATTCGCTGTGAAAGATCGCGCTTCCACCATGCGCCAGATTCGTGTTGGGGCCATACATGAGGAAGAAGTTG
>CAIPNM010000127.1 GCA_903866395.1 uncultured bacterium | reverse complement strand
GGCGGCCGATACGGTCCGCATCCGCTCGGCAACAGCGACTTCGCCGCGCGCCGACGCATCCACCCGACTACAGGCAAGCAGCGTGATTGACCGGGCCTGCTCGGCGCTTACAAACATATCGACCAGCCGGTGCTGAAGCGCTTGGAAACTGCCGATTGGCACACCGAACTGACGACGTGTCTTGAGGTATTCCAGCGTGGCAAGGTTCGCAGAGCGCATTGCGCCCACGGCCTCCGCGCAGGCAAGCGCGGTGGCGAAGTCGAGCGCCTCAACAATGGCCTCATACGCCCCCCCGGCCGTGCCCAAGAGGGCCGCAGCCGGCAGCTGCACATCCACGAGGGTCAGGTCGGCCGCCCGCCGATTGTCCTGAGTCCGCATCGTCTGCATCCGCAGGCCGGCGGCCGTGGCATCGACCACAAAAAGCGATAAACCCGCGGGCTCCGAGGGCTCGCCCGCTGTGCGCGCCGAAACGATCAGTTTGCCTGCGAGTGGTGCGTCGAGCACGAGCGACTTTGAACCGCTCAAGCGCCAGCCGCCCGCATGCGGCTCGGCCCGCGTACTGACCTGTGCCGGATCGTGACGCGAGTCATGCTCGGCGTGTGCAAGCGCAAGAATGAGACGGCCCTCAGCCACCGCGGGCAGCAGTGCCTGTCGCTGGGCATCGTTACCGAGGCGTGCGATCAGCCGCGCCCCCAGCCCCACGGTGGAGGCGAGCGGTTCAAGCATCAGTGACTGTCCGATGGTCTCCATGGTGGCGACCATATCCAGCGCGCCGCCATCGAAGCCACCGTGTTCGGCTGGCAGCGTGAGCGCGGTCAATCCCAGTTCGGCCAGCTGCCTCCAGGCCTCGGCACTGTGGCCTGCCTCGGATGCAATGACCCGCTTGCGCGCTTCGAAGTCATAGTGCTGCTCGGCCAACCGCGCCACCGAGTCGGCGAGCAGCTGCTGTTCTTCGGTGTACTGAAAGTCCATGTTCAGAGCCCCAGGGCCATCTTGGCGAAGATGTTGCGCTGGATCTCGTTTGATCCGGCGTAGATGGAAGTCTTGCGGAAATTGAAGTAGCGCGAGGCGGAAGAGGCCATGAAATCGTCAAACCCATCGTAGCGGATTGGCTTAAACGCCTGCGCGCGCGGGCCCACTGCCTGCATCATCAGTTCGGTGATCGCCTGCTGAATCTCGGTGCCGCGAATCTTGAGCATGGAGACCTCCGGGCCGATCTTCCCGTTTCGCCGCATGTCATCCAGAAAGCGCATGTTGGTGATTTCGAGCGCCATCAGTTCGATTTCCACGCGCGACAGGCGGTCGCGGAATCGCACATCGTCAAGAAGCGGCTGACCGCGCACCAAGGTGCGGGAGGCGAGCTCGCGAAGTCGCAATAGCTCGCGCCGTGACTGGCCGATCCGGCCGGTGTTAAGCCGCTCGTGGCCCAGCAGATATTTCGCCACGGTCCAACCCTGATTCTCTTCATGGACCAGGTTTTCAACCGGGACGCGCACGTCATCGAAGAACACCTCATTCACCTCGTGCCCCTCATCCAAGAGAATGAGCGGACGCACCGTGATGCCTGGCGTGTTCATGTCGATCAGCAGAAAGCTAATGCCCTCCTGTCGCTTGGAGGTGCCACTATCGGTTCTCACCAGGCAGAAGATCCAGTCGCCATAGTGGCCAAGCGTGGTCCAGATCTTCTGGCCATTTACGACATAGTCGTCGCCACGGCGCTCAGCGCGGGTTTTGAGCGATGCGAGATCGGACCCCGAGCCCGGCTCCGAATAGCCCTGACACCAGAAATCATCGCCGTTGTAGATGCGCGGCAGAAAACGCTTTTTCTGCGCCTCGGTGCCAAACCGCAGCAGCACCTGAGCACACATGGTGATACCAAAGGGCACGATTGGAGGCGCCCCCGCCATCGCGGTTTCCTCCTCGAAAATATAGCGTTCGACCGCCGACCAGCCCGTACCCCCCCACTCAACCGGCCACGAGGGTGCCACCCAGCCACGCGCTGCGAGCGTGCGATGCCAGCGAAGCAGGTCTTCCTTGGAAAGCTCCTCGTAATCGAGCACTTTAGAACGAAGGTCATCAGGCAGATTGGCCGACAGCCAGCCGCGCACTTCGTCGCGAAACGACAATTCCTGTTCGGAAAAATTCAGATCCATGGTGACTCCCTTGACCGGCACTGCGGGCACGGCTGTTTCCTGCCAATGCGCTCAGTTTAATGCGGGCCAAGCTTCCTGCGCAGGGGCGCCGGGCGCCAAAGCGGGCTGCGGGATGGGGACGCTACAATCACACCCCTACCGCCCTCGGGTTGACACACCAGGACGCTCCATGATCATCGTGACCGGCGGCGCCGGCTTTATCGGCTCGAATTTCGTATTGGACTGGCTCAGCGCTTCAGACGAGCCGGTGCTGGTGCTGGATTCGCTCAGCTATGCGGGTAATCTCGGCAACCTGCGCTCGCTCCAGGGCGACGCCCGTTTCGAGTTCGTGCGAGGTGACATCGGTGACCGCGCGCTGGTGGATTCGCTGCTTGCGCGCTGCCAGCCCCGGGCGCTGGTGCACTTTGCCGCGGAAAGTCATGTCGATCGCTCGATCCATGGCCCGGGTGCGTTCATGCGCACCAACATCGAAGGCACCTTCACGCTGCTCGAGGCCACCCGCGCCTGGTGGTCAGCGCTTCCAGTACCCACCCGGGAGGGCTTTCGCTTTCTGCATGTGTCCACTGATGAGGTCTATGGCACGCTAGGCCCCGCAGACCCCGCCTTTAGCGAAACCACGCCCTACGCACCCAACAGTCCGTATGCCGCATCAAAGGCCGCCTCAGACCATCTAGTACGCGCCTGGCACCATACCTACGGGCTGCCCGTGCTCACCACCAACTGCTCCAACAACTACGGCCCCTACCAGTTCCCGGAGAAGTTGATTCCGCTCATGATCGTGAACGCTCTGGCGGGTAAGCCCCTGCCGGTCTATGGCGATGGCATGCAGATCCGCGATTGGCTCTACGTGGGCGATCACTGCAGCGCGGTACGCCGCGTGCTCGAAGCGGGCCAACTCGGCGAGACCTACAACATCGGTGGCCATAACGAAAAGGCCAACATCGAGATCGTCCGCACGGTGTGTGCGCTCCTCGATGCGCGCCGGCCCGACCCAGCGGGCCCGCGCAGCCGCCTCATCACCTATGTCACCGATCGCCCTGGTCATGATCGCCGCTACGCCATCAACGCGAGCAAGATCGAGCGCGAACTGGGCTGGCGTCCGGCTGAAACCTTCGATTCGGGTATCGCCCGCACCATCGACTGGTATCTCGCCCACCCCGAATGGATAGCGGGTGTACAGAGCGGCGCTTACCGCGAGTGGATCGACACCCAGTACGGCAGCCGAAAAAGCGCCTGACCCTCCCCAACTATTTATCGTCCATGCCGATCAAACCCCCACGCGCTACCACCCGCCGCCGCGGCATCATCCTCGCCGGTGGTTCGGGCACCCGGCTCCACCCGCTCACGCTTGCAGTCTCAAAACAGCTGATGCCGGTGTATGACAAGCCCATGGTGTATTACCCGCTTTCGGTACTGATGCTGGCGGGCATCAGGGAAATCCTGGTGATCTCCACCCCCCATGATCTGCCCGGCTTCAAGCGGCTGCTGGGTGATGGATCAGCCTGGGGCCTGTCACTTTCCTACGCCGAGCAGCCAAGCCCTGACGGGTTGGCGCAAGCCTTTCATATCGGGGCAGATTTCGTGGGCGACGGGCCGTCTGCGCTGGTGCTGGGAGACAACCTCTTTCATGGCCACGACCTGATGCGTCGTCTGGCAGCAGCCGATGTCCAGACGGCAGGCGCCACCGTCTTCGCCTATCCCGTCACCGATCCCGAGCGTTACGGCGTGGTCGAATTTGACGAAGCCGGCCATGCGATTTCAATCGAAGAAAAACCCTCAAAACCCCGCAGCCGCTATGCGGTCACTGGCCTGTATTTTTATGACCAACAGGTGGTCGATATTGCGCGTGATCTCAAACCATCGGCGCGCGGCGAACTCGAAATCACCGACCTGAACCGCATCTATCTCGAACGCGGCCAGCTCGATGTGCAGGTGCTGGGCCGCGGCGACGCCTGGCTAGACACCGGTACGCATGATTCGCTGATTGAAGCGGCGCAGTTCATCCAGACCCTCGAAAAGCGTCAGGGCCTCAAGGTGGCCTGCCCCGAGGAAATTGCCTGGCGACAGGGTTGGATCGACGATGCAGCGCTGCGCGCACTTGCCCGGCCGCTCGCAAAGAGCGGCTATGGTGCTTACCTCGAGCGACTACTCGAGCATCAGGTGTTCTGAAAGCGGCCCCATGACCATCACCCCCAGCCCGCAGTTGCCCGATGTCCTGATCGTTGAGCCCAAAGTATTTGGCGACGCGCGAGGGTTCTTTTTTGAAAGCTTCAATGCGCGCGTGTTCCAGGAACGAACCGGACTCGCCCCTCAGTTCGTACAGGATAACCACTCGCGCTCATCACGCGGCGTGCTGCGTGGGCTCCACTATCAGATCCGTCAGCCCCAAGGCAAACTGGTGCGCGTGGTGCGGGGGCGGGTGTTTGACGTGGCCGTTGATCTGCGGCGTTCATCACCGAGCTTTGGCCACTGGGCAGGCTGGGATCTGAGCGAAGAGAACCAGCGACAGATCTGGATCCCGCCAGGATTCGGCCATGGCTTTGTTGTGCTGTCCGAGTCGGCGGATTTTCTCTACAAAACCACCGACTACTACGCGCCCGAGCATGAGCGGTGCCTGCTCTGGAACGATGCGTCGGTGGGTGTGCAGTGGCCAACCGAGGGGCTTGCGCTCACGCTTTCCGACAAAGACAGGCGCGGTCTGCCCCTTGCCCACTGCGAATGTTTTGACTGAACGCGCCGTGAATTCCCCTGCGCCCCGACTCCTGCTTCTAGGCGCCACCGGACAGGTTGGCTGGGAGCTGGCCCGAAGCCTGCAGCCACTCGGTGAGGTGGTGCTTCCACAACGTCGAATTGCCGATTTCAGCCATCCCGATTCGCTTGCTTCGTGCGTGGCGCGCGAGGCCCCCGACGTGATCGTCAATGCCGCGGCCTACACCGCGGTCGACCAGGCCGAGCAGGAAGAGGCGATTGCGCTTCGGATCAACGGCGAGGCAACGCGCGTGCTCGCGCAGGCGGCACGCAGCCGTGGCGCGCTCTTCATCCACTATTCCACCGACTATGTGTTTGCGGGCACGGGCGAACACGCCTGGCAGCCCAGCGATCCGGTCGATCCGCAAAACGCTTATGGTCGTACCAAACTCGCCGGTGAACAGGCGATCGCTACGAGCGGCGGTGATTGGCTGGTGTTTCGTACCAGCTGGGTCTACGCCGCACGAGGCCGGAACTTCGTCCGCACCATGCTCAAACTCGGTGTTGAACGGGAGCGGCTACGCGTGGTGGCCGACCAGATCGGGGCCCCCACCTCAGCGCGACTGATCGCAGACGCCACCGCACAAGCGCTCGCGGTCGCACTCGTCGAGCGACGCGAAGGCCGCTTTCAAAGTGCGGTCCATCATCTTTGCGCAGCAGGGCACACCAGCTGGCACGGCTTTGCCGAGGCGCTCTTTGAGCGCTGGCGCGTGCTGTCGCCCGAATCACCACTCGCGCTCCGAAGCCTGGAGGCGATTGCCTCGAGCGAGTACCCGACACCCGCGCAACGCCCTCTCAACTCGCGGCTGGATTGCACTGCTTTCGAGCGTCGCTTCGGCTTGCAGCTTCCCCCCTGGCAAAGGGGGCTAGAGATGGTTTTGCAGGAACTTGCCGCCGTCAGCGGCCGTTAAACACCGGCGGCCGTTTCTCGGCAAAAGCGCGAGCCGCGCCTGCATGGTCTTCGGTGACCATGCAGCACGCCTGATGCAGGGCCTCGGCCTCGATCGTGGGCGCAAACGCGGCCGCGGCCGCAAGACTCGTGACCTGTTTGATGTGGCCATAGGCAATCGTGGGGCCGGCAGCCAGTTCGGCTACGCGGGCACTCGCCTTGGCAGCAAACTCCTCGGCTGAAAAAACCTGAGTAAGAAGCCCCATTGCGAGCGCCTCATGCGCATTGAGAACGGGTGCGAGCATCATGAGTTCGCGCGCCCGCGCCACACCCAGCATGCGGGTGAGCAGCCAGTTGACCCCAAAGTCGCCGGCGAGCCCCACCCGGCTAAAGGCGGTCGTGAGCTTCACCTCGCTTGATGCGAACCTGAAATCGCAGGCCAGCGCGAGGCCCAGCCCGGCGCCCGCCACCGCGCCGGGAATCACCGCAACGGTGGGCTTGGCCATCTCGTGTAACAGCCGCACCGATTCCGCACGGTCGCGGAGCTGGTTGGCGCGTTGCTCCACCGACAAGCCGGCATCTCGTCCAGCTGCCATCGCCTTGACGTCGCCCCCCGCGCAGAAGGCACCGCCGCTGCCGGTCAGGACCACCGCGCGAATCGCCGGATCGAGCGCGGCCTCACGAAGCGCTTCGCACAACTGCGTTGACATCGGTAGCGTGATGGCGTTGCGCGACCCGGGGTTGTCCAGGGTGAGCGTCATGACCGCACCCCGGGTCTCGCGAAGAACCTGTCCTGTCATGACCACTCTCCTTCAGGCCGCGGGAAGCGGCCCCATCAATCGACAATGAATAGACGTGCGCCGGTATCGGTAAACGAGCGATGCGGCTCAGCCCCGTCGGCCACCTGATAGCTCATACCAGGCGTCAGAACATACCGCCGTCCATCAGCGAGTTCGGTGTGCAGCTCGCCCTCCAGGCAAAGGAGAATGTGACCCTTGGAGCACCAGTGGTCGGCGAGGTAACCCGGGGAATACTCGACCATACGCACCCGGATTGTGCCGAACTGCCGGGTTCGCCAGAGGGCTCGACCACGCTCGCCGGGGTACTCCACTGGCGCGATCGTCGACCAGTCGGTGGTGCCGAAGGCAATGTCACTGATCTGCATGCGCTGAACTTTCTCGAGACGGATGGTTCGCCGGGCGCGGCGCGTTTGCTAGGCTCGCGGGAGCCGTCGTTTCCTGAAACTCATCAAGCATAACCGACCTCCGTGAGCATCGAACCCTGGTACTGGATGGCCTTTACCGTGGCCGCAGCGGCCGCGCAAAGCGCGCGGAACGCCATGCAGCGCGAACTCACTTCGGTGCTCGGCACGGTGGGCGCGACCCAGGTCCGGTTTCTTTACGGCCTGCCGTTTGGCGTTCTGTTTCTGGGGATCGCAATCACCGTCACCGGCGATTCAGTCCCCACATTTCAAGCGGTCTCCGTTGCCTGGACCGCGGCCGGTGCGCTCGCCCAGGTGGTTGCCACCGCGTTGATGCTAGCCGCAATGAAAGAGCGCTCGTTTGTGGTCACCACCGCGCTCGTCAAAGCGGAGCCGGTCTGGGTTGCCATTCTGGGGTTTGCGCTACTGGGCGAAACCTTTGGCTGGCCATTGCTGGCAGGTATTGCGCTCGCCACTGCCGGCGTGCTTTGGCTGTCCTGGCCCGCGGCGGGTGCGGGCTGGTCGCTGCGGCCGATTGCGCTGGGACTCGCCTCCGCTGCGGTATTCGCCGCCTCGGCCATTGCCTTTCGCGCCGCGATGCTGTCGATCGACAGCGGCGAAGCATTTGTTGTCAAGGCAACGGCCGTGATGGTGCTGAGCCTGGCGATGCAGGCGGTCACCCTGGTGGCATGGATGCTGATCGCCAATCGCACGCTGCTGATCGAGGTGCTCAAAGTCTGGCGGCCGTCGCTTGCGACCGGCCTCCTTGCCGCCACCGGGTCGCAGTGCTGGTTTCTCGCCTTCGCGATCGAAACCCCCGCCAAGATCCGTACGCTCGGTTTGATCGAGATCGTGTTCGCGCAGATTATTTCCCGGCGAATCTTCAGCCAGCAGCAGAACCGTAGAGAATTGATCGGCATGGCGGTGCTGCTGGCGGGCGTGGTGTTGGTGCTCAGGAGCTGAGGGCGCCTGGTGTTTTGCCATCCGAGCGCACGCGTCGGATCACTACGAGGTCGTTTCCGTGCAAACTGATCAGCACTGGGAGCAGGTCTACCGGAGTCGCTCCACCACCGAGGTGAGCTGGTACCGGGCCCATCTCGAGCGCTCACTCGAATCGATCCGGCGAGTTGCACCGAGCCTCAACACGGCGATTCTTGATGTCGGCGCGGGTGCTTCAACGCTGGTCGACGATTTGCTGTCGGCCGGCTACACACGCCTCGCGGTACTCGATATCGCGGCAGCTGCGCTCGAGTCAGCGCGCGTGCGCCTGGGCATGAGAGCGACAGAGGTGAACTGGCTCGTGGGGAATGTGCTCGACGTCGCCCTGCCCGCTCATCACTTCGACATCTGGCACGACCGCGCTGTGTTTCATTTCCTCACCGATGCCGGGGATCGCCAGCGGTATGTCGCGTAGATGGCCGCGGCCCTTCGCCCTGGCGGACACGCATTGATTGCCACCTTTGGTCCCGAGGGACCCCTCCGGTGTAGCGGGCTTCCGGTGGTTCGGTATGACGCGCAGTCCCTGTCAAAAGAACTGGGCAAGGCGTTCAGGCTTGTCGACTGGACGATTGAGCATCACGAGACGCCAGCGGGGGCTACGCAGCAGTTTTTGCACGCGTTGTTCGCGGCAAAGTGAGCCCGCTCGGCCGCAACACGAGCAGGTGACCGAAAGCGGCCTACACCGCTTCGCTCTCGCAGGCCGCGGCCGGGCTTGCATGCCCGGCCCTTCTCGCCCCGCCCGCACAGTCCGCAGGGACTGTGCTCTCCGCCCCCACTGCTGTCGCAGTGGTGCCGGAGGCGGGACTCG
>CAIPNM010000126.1 GCA_903866395.1 uncultured bacterium | reverse complement strand
CTTCGTGCCCCAGCCAGCGGGCGAGCCACCACAGCCGACCCGCAAAGCCGCCGGTATCGGCGTCGTAGACAACCAGCTGCCGTCCGTCGGACAGCCCGAGGGATTGCAGGCGTGCCCGCAACAGGGTGGGGTCGGGCAACGGATGCCTTCCTGAACGCCCGTCACCCTTCGGGCCGGCGAGATCGCGGTCGAGTGAAACGAAGCTTGCGCCAGGGATGTGCCCAACTGCGTAGTCGTCTGCGCCCTGGGCGGGTTTGAACAGGTCGTGACGGCAGTCGGCGACCACACAGTCATCGAGCCGTGCCGCGAGTTCCTCGACGCTGATGAGGGTGGTGAAAGGTTTCATGAGGGGATCCTGAAGAACACTCAGATCGGGCCGAGTTCTCGACGCAGGAACTCGTGGAAATGTTGCATGCCATCTTCCATCGGACTCTGGTAGGGGCCGGCATCGTCATCGCCGCGATCGAGCAGCGCCTTGCGGCCCGCGTCCATGCGCTCAGCGATTTCGTCGTCTTCGCGCGCGGTTTCCATGTAGGCCGCCCGCTCGGCCTCCACGAATTCGCGCTCGAACAAAACGACCTCTTCGGGGTAGTAGAACTCGACAAAATTCATGGTCCGGTTCGGGCTGAGCGGCACCAGCGTGGAGACGCAGAGCACACCCGGATACCACTCCACCATGATGTTCGGGTAGTAGGTGAGCCAGATTGCACCGTGCGGTGGGGTTTGCCCGCCGAAACGGCCCAGCACCTGCTCATGCCATACGCGATAGGTGGGCGTACCGGGCTTGCGCAGCGCATCGTGAACGCCCACCGTCTGTACCGAAAACCAGTCGCCAAACTCCCAGCGGAGCTTGTCGCACGACACGAACTGCCCGAGCCCCGGATGAAACGGGACCACGTGATAGTCCTCGAGATACACCTCGATAAAGGTCTTCCAGTTGTAACGACAGTCGTGGGCTTCGACGTGATCGAGCATGTAGCCGGAGAAATCGAAATCGGCCCGTCCGGTGATCGCGGCCAGATCGCGGCCGACATCTCGCGGGCCTGAAAACAACAGCCCCTGCCAGTTCTGTAGCGGCGAGCGACCGAGATTGAGACGCGGTTGCTCGCTGAAATGCGGGGCACCGAGCAGCGTTCCCTTCAGATCGTAAGTCCAGCGATGTAGCGGGCAAACGATGTTCTCTGTGCTGCCACGACCGTTCAGCATGACCGCCTGGCGATGGCGGCAGACATTTGACAGGAGCTCCACCCCCTGTTCGGAACGAACCAAAACGCGCCCTTCACCTTCGGCGGCGAGCGCGTGATAATTTCCGGTCTCGGGTACCATCAGCTCATGGCCGACATAGCCCGGACCCCGCTTGAAAAGCGTGTCGATTTCGCGCCGAAAAAGCGCTTCGTCGAAGTAGGCGTGAACCGGAAGTTGCGCGCGTGATTGCGCGACATGTTCGCGGCGACCCAGATCCGACATCCTGACCCTCCCGGAAAAAAAGCCGAAGGACGGAACCAAGCCTGACCGGGTCCTCGGAACGAGCACTGAGGGTGGTCAAAGAGGACCGAGAGGATACCCGGATTTCACCCGAAGGCAAGTCGCAGTAACATCACCCTTTGTTGACACCATGAATCGTCATAAATCTACGACACCGACCCCCAGCCCTGCTGCCGATAACGGCGGGGAGGGCGGTCTGTTGCCTGCGAGTTTCGAGGAGGCGGTGGCCGAGCTCGAATCGCTGGTGCAATCGATGGAATCGGGGGCGCTTGCGCTCGAGCAGTCACTGGCGGCCTATCGCCGGGGTGCCCAGCTGGCCGCTCACTGCCGGCGGCTGCTCGCTGACGTGCAACAGCAGGTGAAGGTGCTGGAGGCTGATCTGCTCAAGCCCTTTGACGCTGCACCGGAGGCCGACTGACGTGGATACGCCGGTCCAAGCATTGAGCACGGGATCCGCCGGTCAGGGTTTCACCCGCTGGATGACCGATCACGCCGAGCGGGTCGAGTGTGCGCTCGAGGCACGGCTGCCGGCTGCCGACGCGCATCCTGCGGGCCTGCATGAGGCCATGCGATATGCGGTGCTGGGTGGCGGCAAGCGCATCCGACCGCTGCTGGTTTACGGGGCAGGAGAGCTCACCGGCGCAGCGCCCGGCGCGCTCGACTGCGCTGCCTGCGCGGTCGAGATGATTCACGCCTACTCGCTGGTGCATGACGACATGCCCTGCATGGATAACGACGTCCTGCGTCGCGGAAAACCAACAGTTCATGTCGCCTTCGGTGAGGCAATGGCCATGCTGGTGGGCGATGCCCTGCAGGCGCTTGCCTTCGAATCGCTCGCGGCGGCGGCTGGGCTGGGGGCCTCGCCCACGGCGGTGGTCGCCATGCTCGCCGAACTCGGCCGCGGCGCGGGCTCGCTCGGCATGGCGGGCGGCCAGGCGATTGATCTGGCCGCGGTGGGTCGCACGCTCACGCGCGTCGAGCTCGAAGACATGCATCGTCGTAAGACCGGCGCCCTGCTTGCGGCCTCGGTGCGCCTGGGGGCGGCTTGTGGTCGCCCGCTTTCGGGGGCCGAACGCACGCAGCTCGACCGGTTTGCGCTGGCCGTCGGCCTGGCTTTCCAGGTGGTCGATGATGTGCTCGATGTCGAGGCCGATTCAGCCACGCTCGGCAAAACCGCCGGTAAAGACTCCGAGCAGAACAAGCCCACCTATGTGTCGGTGCTCGGCCTCGATGAGGCGCGGGCGCTTGCGCAGTCACTACGCGATGAAGCGCGATCGGCGCTTGCTGAGCTGGGCCCCGGGGCATCGCGCCTGGCGGCCATTTCCGATCTCATTGTGCAGCGCTCCTCCTGAGGATCTCACCATGTCGAATTCTTTTCCGGCCACTCCGCTGCTCGACACCATCGACCGTCCGGAGCAGCTGCGCGCACTCGATCGCCAAAGTCTCCCGCAGCTTGCCGACGAACTGCGCAACTTCGTTCTGCATTCGGTGGCGGGAACAGGCGGGCATCTGTCCTCCAACCTGGGCACGGTTGAGCTGTCGGTGGCGCTGCACTACGTGTTCAAGACGCCTCGTGATCGCATCGTCTGGGACGTGGGGCATCAAAGCTATCCGCACAAGATTCTCACCGGCCGCAAGGCTGGTATGTCCAAGCTACGACAGTTCGGCGGCATCTCGGGCTTCCCGCGACGCGTGGAAAGCGAATACGACACCTTCGGTACGGCGCACTCCTCCACATCCATTTCGGCGGCGCTCGGCATGGCGGTCGCCTCGCGAATTGCGGGTGAAGGATCTGGCCCTGAACGCAGGCGCCACATTGCCGTGATCGGCGACGGCGCCATGAGTGCGGGCATGGCCTTTGAGGCCATGAACAACGCCGGCGTGATGCCCGATATCGATCTGCTCGTGATCCTGAACGACAACGACATGTCGATCTCGCCGCCCGTGGGCGCGTTACAGCGGCACCTCGCGCGGCTGATGTCGGGCCGTTTCTACGCGGCTGCACGTGATATGGGCAAAGCCATGCTGTCGGTGGTGCCACCGGTGCTGCAACTCGCCCGGCGGTTCGAAGAGCACGCGAAGGGCATGGTGCTCCCCGGCACCATGTTCGAAGAATTTGGGTTCAACTACGTGGGCCCGATTGACGGCCATGATCTGGATAGCCTGATCCCCACGCTGCAGAACCTGCGCGAGCGGCGCGGGCCGCAGTTCCTGCACATCGTCACCCGTAAGGGTAAGGGCTATCGCCGCGCCGAGATCGATCCCATCGCTTATCACGGGCCGGGAAAATTCGATCCTGCCGAGGGCCTGAAAAAGCCCGCTGCGCCGGGTAAGCCCACCTTTACCAATGTCTTTTCCGATTGGATCTGTGACATGGGTGCTGCCGACCGTCGGCTGGTGGCGGTGACGCCTGCCATGCGAGAAGGCTCCGGCCTCGTCGAGTTCGAGAAACGCTTTCCAGACCGCTATTTCGATGTGGGCATCGCTGAGCAGCATGCGGTCACCTTTGCAGGCGGGCTCGCCTGCGAGGGCCTGAAGCCGGTGGTCGCCATCTACAGCACCTTCCTGCAGCGGGGCTACGATCAGCTGATCCATGACGTGGCGCTACAAAACCTGCCCGTGATGTTTGCGATCGATCGTGCGGGGCTGGTTGGCGCCGATGGCGCCACGCACGGCGGTTTCTTTGATTTCGCGTATCTGCGCTGCGTACCGAATCTGGTGGTGATGGCGCCTTCTGACGAAGCCGAATGCCGACAGATGCTCACCACCGCATTCCTACATGATGGGCCGGCGGCGGTTCGCTATCCTCGCGGCGCCGGTGTCGGGGCAGTGCCTGCGCGTGATCTTTCCGTGCTGCCGATCGGTGTGGCCGAGCGGCGGCGGGAGGGGCGGCGAATCGCCATCCTGGCCTTTGGCACGCTGCTGGCGCCCTGTCTTGCGGCGGGCGATGCGCTCGATGCCACGGTGGTCAACATGCGCTTTGTCAAACCCCTAGATGTGGCCATGCTGCGTGAACTATCGCGGACGCACGACGCGTTCGTCACCGTCGAGGAGCACATGGTGATGGCGGGTGCGGGCAGTGCGGTGGCCGAAGCACTTGCCGCTGAGGGAATCTCGATCGAACTGCTCCAGCTGGGGCTGCCCGACCGGTTCATTGATCACGGTGAACAGGGCAAACTCCTACAGCTCGAGGGGCTGGATGCTGCAGGGATCGAACGCACCATTCGCCAGCGTTTCGTAGCGCTCCTTCCGGGGGCAGAGCCGCGGCTGGTGGCCAGTCGCTCGGCATAGCCGGCTCGGGCGCGGCGATCTCCGTCAGTGCCCGATCCGACGCAGCCCCTAACCCGAGTGCCCCGCTCGGTCTTTTATCCCTATTTCTTACAGGTTACCAGTGCATTGCCGCATGGCGACCGTTGCGCGTCTAGTATCGCGCGCTCAGAACTAGCGGTCGTCTGACCGTAATCTCCTCCACCCCCCCTCATGGCTGCGATAGTCAGCCTCCGGAGTTTTCATGAATACGCGTGATCCTCACTTCGCGGTTGGCTCAGAGATGGCCGATGTCCAGGGTAGCCACGACCCGCGCAATATTGCGATCGGACTGGTTGGTGTGAAGGGGGTGCGGTATCCCCTGCACTGGGGGAGCGGCACGGAGCGTCAGGCTGCGGTGGGCGATTTCACGATGAGCGTGTCGCTGCCGGCGGATCAGAAGGGTACGCACATGTCGCGGTTCATTGCGATGCTGGAAGAGCATTCTGCGTCGGGTGAGGGGCTGGACGTGGCGGGGCTGGCGGTGATGCACGGGCAGATGCTGGAGCGGCTGCAGGCGCAACGGGGTCGGCTGGAGGTGTCGCTCACGCTGTTCATGAGGAAGGCGGCGCCGGTGTCAGGGGTGCAGAGCCTGATGGACTACCAGCTAAAGGTGGTGGTGGAGGGCGAGGCGCAGACGGCGGTGACCGAGGTGCAGTTGGTGGTGCCGGTCACGAGTCTGTGCCCGTGCTCGAAGACGATTTCCGACTATGGTGCGCATAACCAGCGATCGCACGTGACGATGTGGGTGGAGGCGAGCCCTGTGATTGAGCCCAAGGAATTGATCCGGCTGGCCGAGGACGAGGCGTCGTGCGAGCTGTGGGGGGTGTTGAAGCGTGCTGACGAGAAGTATGTGACCGAGCGCGCGTATGACAATCCGAAGTTTGTCGAGGACCTGATCCGGGATGTGGCGGCGCGGTTGTCGAAGGACGCGCGGATTGGTCGCTATGCGGTGGAAGTGGAGAATTTCGAGTCGATCCACAACCACTCGGCCTGGGCGCGCATCGAGTCGAACTGAGCGCTGCACGGTTGCGTGCGGAGGTTTCATCGTGATGCACTCCTCTTCGGATCGCTACCGCTCGCCAGCGAAAATTCTGCACTGGGTCACCGCGCTGATCGTCATGGCGGTCGTGATCCCAGCTGGCGTCTGGATTCGCTACTTCGAACCCGCCGACCAGGCGTTCAAGATGCGCCTCTACAACATCCATGAAAGCTTTGGCGTCGTGGTGTTCGTGCTGGTGCTGATGCGGCTGGTTTACCGGTGGCTGTATCCACCACCCGCCTGGCCGGTCGAAACGCCAGCCTGGGTGCGGCTTCTGGCGGGCTTTTCGCACGCAAGCCTCTACGCGCTTTTGGTCCTGATGCCGATCACCGGGTTTCTTGCGACCAACGCCTGGGGCTTTCCACTGAAGGTATTCGAAGTGCTGCCCCTGCCTTCTCCAATCGGGAAGGATGAAGCCATCGCCAAGGCACTGTCGTTTACGCACTGGTGCGGCGCGGTGTCCATGGGGACGCTGCTAGCGGCTCACGTGGCAGGCGGCCTTTATCACCGTTTCCTGGCGCGCGATGCACTCTCGCGCCGCATGTTCTGAGATTCCTCCACATGGCTTCCCATTCCACTGCCTCAGGCGTCTTCCCTTCCTCCGGCGAGTCGCCCCGGCTGACCGGACGCCGGGTGCTGTTCGCCTCGCTGGTGTTTCTTACCGCGGCGGGGCTGCTCGCCCTGATGGCGGCGGCACTTTTTCTGCCCGCAGGCATCGATGCCTGGGGCATCGCGATGCTGGCTGCGTTTGTGCTCACGCTTCCCTGGACCACCATTGGCTTCTGGAATGCGCTGATCGGTTTTTTGCTGATGACCTTCGCGCGAGACCCGGAAGGATTGGTAGCGCCGCACCTGCGTAGCATTCGGGGCGATGAAGCGATCGACAGTTCCACCGCGATCGCGGTGTGCATCCGGAACGAAGACCCCGAGCGGTTGGCCCGTAACCTGGGTTGGATGATCGAGCGGCTGGCCGCCACCGGCGAGGGTCGCTGGTTTCATGTGTACATGCTGAGCGACAGCAATCAGCCCGACATTCTGGCTGCTGAAGAAGCGCTCGCCGATTCGCTCTCGGCACGCTTTGACGGGCGCGTGGCGGTGACCTGGCGCCAGCGGGTGGGCGGTGAGGGTTTCAAGGCGGGCAACCTGCGCGACTTTCTCGATCGCTGGGGCAATCGCCATGAGTACATGATCGTGCTCGATGCCGACAGCGTCATGACCCCCGCGGCCATGTTGCGGCTGGTGCGCATCATGCAGACCAACCCGAAAATCGGCATTTTGCAGACACTTGTCACCGCATTGCCCTCCGACAGCGCGTTTGCCCGCGTGTTCCAGTTTGGCATGCGCCTGGGCATGCGCTCCTGGACGCTGGGCGCGGCGTGGTGGCAGGGTGACTGCGGCCCCTACTGGGGACACAACGCGATCATCCGAATTCAGCCCTTTGCCGAACATTGCCGTCTGCCGGTGCTGCCAGGCCGCCCGCCGCTGGGTGGTCATGTGCTGAGTCATGATCAGCTGGAAGCGGTGCTGATGCGTCGAGCGGGTTATGAAGTGCGGGTGCTGCCCGACGAGGGCGGGAGTTGGGAGGAAAACCCCCCGCACCTGATCGAATTCATCCGCCGTGATCTGCGCTGGTGCCAGGGCAACATGCAGTACTTCCGCTTCCTCGGCATGCCGGGGTTGCGTCCGGTCAGTCGCTGGCAGCTGTGGATCGCGATCGCCATGTATCTGAGCGGTCCGGGCTGGATCGGGTTTACCGTGTTCGGCCTCATTCGCCAGGGGCCGATGGATGCCGATCTGGGGCTTTTGCTGCTGGTGTTGTCACTCACCATGAATTTCGCGCCCAAACTGGCTACGCTGGCCGATGTGCTGTTGCGCAGGCGCTTGCGTGAAGCATTCGGTGGCGCGCCGGCTGTCCTTCTGAGTGCGCTCGCCGAAACCGTGTTCACGATGCTGATCGTGCCGATCTGCGCGTTATCGGTCACCCTGTTCGTTCTGGGTCTTCCTCTGGGCCGGCAGATGGGCTGGACCGCCCAGCAGCGCGATTCCGAAGGTGTACCGCTTGGGTTTGCGCTGCGCCGGCTGTGGGTGCACACGGTGGCGGGCATTGCATTCGCGGTGTCGCTGTTCCTGCTCGCGCCGGGTGCGATGTGGATTGCCCTGCCGTTCTACACCGGCCTGGGTGCGGCGATCTTGATCACCATGGTGAGTGGCGCGCCGCGTGTCGGCGCGCTCGCGCGCGATGCAGGACTCTGCCGCCTGCCTGAAGAAGTGCGTAGCGCAGGTCCTGACTGTGCCTCCACGCTGATCGGCTTCAGTTCGGTTGCCGCAGGCGCTCGGTAATGTCGCTTCATCGCCTCTCGGCACGGGTAGCGGTCTGCATGCTGGGCCTGGCAATCGGGTTGGTTGCAACGGACCCGATCCGCGCCGAGGGACGTGATGAGATGCGGGTTCAGTTTGTCGACGCGAGCAAACCCACGCGCTGTGCCGAGGAAGACAACCTCTATGTGAAGCTCGAGGCGTCGGGCGTTCGCAGCTTTTCGTTGTCGGTTGAGCATCCGCCCTACATCACGACGGTGACCTCGGACAGCACGGCGCCAGATTTCACGCACTGCGATATGAGCGGCGATCCCAAGCACACCTTCACACCGCGCGAACTCATCCTGTACGAAAACGAGTCGATCCGACTGGTGGGCCATACCTTCTTCAACTTCTGGCGGCCGGACATCGTGGAGGTGAAGGTGGGAGAGCGCATCGAGCGCGGGCTCCATCTGCTCCAGTTGTTGCGTCGTGGGCCGCGGCGCGACATCGAAATTCTGGTGCTATATCCGGCTGATGGTTACTGGCGTGCCAAGCCGCTGCCGCCTGCGCAGCTGCCGGACAGCGCCTATGGCAGCTCATTCCTGTTTGGCCCGATCGAGGAGGACGGCCGGCCGCTGGTGGCAATCCGCGCGCTCGAGTTCGATCCCGCGACGCTGCGCTTCACGCTCCAGTTTGGACGCGGTGGTGTGGGCACCCTGACGGTGGCTGAGGCCACGTCGCAGCGTACGCGCGTGGTGATGGATCTGGGCGTGACTTCAACCGGCCAGGCCCCGTTCGCTGCGTTGCGTTCCATGTTTGTGACGATGGACAACGCCGATGCTTCGGTGGCGGCCTGGCGGGATGGTTCTGGCATGCGGACAGCGCCTATCATCGGATTCGGTCGATTCGACTCGAGCCGCGCCCGCTTCGGTCGCGATTCTCCTTCCCGGCATAACCTCAGTGCGCCGGATCATGTGTTCGCCGATTTCAGTCGGGCACCTGCCGACAGCCGCCAGCGGAGTCCTCGATGAATGCGGTCACAGAGCAGCTCGCGCTGAGTCATGGTTTGCCGCCGGAGCCGCCGGCGGTCGACAGCCCCGCCTGGCAGGCGTTACTTGCCATGCGGCACGGTGATCGATCAATCGCCCTCGCGTCGGCGCTGTCTGCGTCGGATCCTCACGGGGCAGTAGCGCACGCGGATGACGCTATCCTCAACGCCCTCTATGGTCCGCTCTGTTCGGTTGCCCTTGATCAAGGCTTTGCCATTGCCCATCTGGCACAGAGTCTGGATGGGCGCATTGCCACGGTCGGTGGCGTCTCGCGATGGCTGAGCGGCGACGAAGATCTGCTGCACACCCACCGGATGCGCGCGCTTGCCGACGCGGTGGTGGTGGGGGTGAACACCGTTCTTTACGATGATCCGCAGCTCACCGTTCGTCGCTGCACGGGTCGTCACCCGGTGAGGGTGGTGATCGATCCGGAATTCCGGATCGACGGTTCGCAGCGAGTCTTTACCGATCCAGTAGCCCCGACGCTTCTCATCGTGGCCGCCGATCGTGTGGCGGGGCGGCAGTCGCTCGGACATGCCGAGGTGGTTCCGCTTCAACGGGGCGACGGTGGTGACCTCGACCCGATCGCTATCCGCCGCGTACTGGCCTCACGCGGGCTGCACTGGCTCTTCATTGAGGGCGGTGGCACCACCGTGTCGCGGTTTCTTCGTGCCGGCGCGCTCGAGCGTTTGCAGCTCACGATTGCGCCAGTCATCCTGGGGTCGGGGCGTCCTGCCCTTCAGCTGCCGGTGATCGAGGATCTGCGCGATAGTCTGAGGCCCGTCACCCGTCAGTTCCAACTTGGCATCGATACGCTGGTTGAGTGTGTCTTCCGTGGTTGAGCGCGCGCCGGCTGCGATCTGATCTTTCACCGTGTCCGATTCCAACACCGCTCGGGCTTTCTGGGTCCGTGAACCGTTCGCGGGAGAGCTTCGTCGCGAAGTGCTCCCCGATGTGCAGCCGGGCCAAGCGCGCGTTCGGTCCCTGGTGAGTGGCCTCAGTCGTGGCACCGAAACGCTGGTGTTCGCAGGGGCTGTGCCGGCCAGCCAGCATGCGCTCATGCGCTGTCCGCACCAGGAAGGCGAGTTCCCCGGCCCGGTCAAGTATGGCTACTGCTCGGTGGGTAGGGTGGAAGCGGGACCTTCCGAGTGGATGGGTCGTCGGGTGTTCTGTCTCTACCCGCACCAGGATCGCTATGTGGTGAGCATCGATGCGCTGGTGCCCATTCCCGACGGGGTGCCGTCCGAGCGGGCGGTGCTCGCCGCCAATCTCGAGACTGCGATCAATGGTCTGTGGGACGCAGCGCCCCGCATTGGCGATCGGGTGGCGGTGGTGGGCGCCGGTGTGGTGGGGAGTCTTTGTGCGGCGCTGCTTGCGCGCATGCCGGGCGTCAGCGTTGAGCTGATCGATATCGACCCGCGCCGCGGGCCACTGGCCACGGCGCTGGGCTGTCGCTTTTCGCTGCCGTCGCAGGCAACGCCAGAGGCCGATCTGGTGGTGCACGCGAGTGGCCACTCGAGCGGACTCGCCACGGCGCTTCGGATCGCCGGGTTTGAGGCGACCGTGCTCGAACTCAGCTGGTATGGCGAGCGCGAAGTGAGCGTACCGCTTGGCGAAGCGTTTCACTCGCGGCGCCTGACGCTGCGTTCCTCGCAGGTGGGCGCGGTGGCCACGGCGCAGCGCGCTCGCTGGACCTATCGTCGACGCCTGACGCTGGCTCTCGAGCTGCTCGCCGATCCGGTGTTTGAGGCCTGCCTGGGCGGGCGCAGCCATTTTTCTGATTTACCCGAGACGCTTGCGCGTCTGACCCGCTCGCCCGACGGTGAACTCTGCCATCGGGTGATCTACGACCAAGGCGCGTGACGCGACCTTTCCCTCTCTGCCCTCTGCCCCTGGAGCCTATCTATGTACGCGCTTGCCGTCTCCGATCACATCATGATTGCCCACAGTTTTCGCGGCGAGGTCTTTGGACCTGCGCAGAAGCTGCATGGCGCAACCTACGGCGTTGAAGTGGAGTTTCGACGCGCCGAGCTTGATCAGCACGGGCTGGTATGCGATATCGGCCTCGCGCTCAATGTGCTGAAAGAGGTGCTGGCGGGCTTCAATTACCACAACCTCGACGAGCTTCCTGATCTGGCGGGGCGCAACACCACCACCGAATTCATGGCCGGTGAAATCTTTCGCCGGATGAAGGCGCGCGTGGTGGCCGGCGCGGTGGGCCCGGGCACCGCAGGCGCGATTGAATCGATGCGGGTGGTGCTGCGCGAGTCGCCGGTCGCCTGGGCAAGCTTCGAGGGTTCGCTGCGTTGACCGACAGGATTGTCTTTGCGGTGCCGGGCGCGCTTGCGCAGCGTACCGGCGGTTATCTGTACGCGCAGCGGGTCGTTGACGGTCTGCGCGCCATGGGCCGCGAGGTCCGGGTGGCCGAGCTGGCAGGATGTTTTCCGCAAGCCGATGAAGCGGCGCGCGCTGCGGCCGAGGCCACGCTGGCCACTGCCCCCCCCGGGTCGGTCGTGGTGATCGACGGGCTCGCGCTTCCCGCGTTTAATCGCTCGCTGGTGCGGGCGACGGAGCGCTTGCCGGTATTGGGTTTCATCCATCACCCGCTTGCGCTCGAAACCGGTCTGTCGGTCGGGGCCGCAGCGAGGCTGGGAGCCATTGAAACAGCACTCTGGTCTCGACTCGATGGCCTCATCTGTGCAAGTCCTGCGACTGCCCGTGAGGTCCTGGCGGCGGGCATTCTGCCTGGGCGAATTGCGGTGGCCGAGCCCGGGGTCGATGTGCCGCCCCTTGACGTGGGTGCGGGGAAGGAACGGGGCGAGGGCCCGGTGCGTCTGCTGTGTGTGGCCACGATCACGCCGCGCAAGAATCATCAGATGCTGGTGCAGGCGCTCGCGCGTGTACGCTCAACGGATTGGCGTCTTGACTGCGTGGGCAGTCTCGATCGTGATCCGGCCACCGTGGCGTCGCTTCGCCGATCGATTGATTCGCTGGGACTGGCCGATCGCATCACACTTCATGGCGAGCAGCCCGATGCTTGGCTCGCGAGGGCCTGGCAAGAAGCTGATCTCTTTGTTCTCGCCTCCGACCATGAGGGCTACGGTATGGTCTACACCGAGGCGCTCGCGCGGGGTGTGCCGATCGTTGCCACGAACGCGGGAGCCACGCCGGATACCATCCCGGCTTCGGCGTGCCGGCTGGTGCCGCCCCGCGATGTGGCGGCCTTTGCAGCGGTGCTTCAAGCGGTGATTGGCTCTGCGGAACAGCGACAGATCTTGCGCGCGGGTGCGCGCCAGGCGCGGGCCACGCTGGTGCCCTGGCCTTCTGCGGTATGGCGTTGGGCGAACGCACTGGATCGTCTGGTCGAGCGGGCTCCCATTGGGGCGGAACTGGCTCGTGGCGGGTGGTCAGGCGCGGGCGCGTCGGAGCCGGTGCGTGGTGGGCCTGAGCCGGTGGGTGGCGGGCCTGAGCCGGGTCGCGGAGCTCTTCCCGCAGCCCCGGGCCTTGTCCCCTCGGGCGCGCGCCTCAACTCGGAGCATGCCCGATGAGTGGTTTTGATGCCGACTGGCTCGCCCAGCGCGAACCCTTCGATCTCGCCGCCCGCTCGCGGGCGCTGGAAGACGCGTTTGCCGAGGCCTTGATGCGGCAGCGCGCGGCCGGCGCCGCGCCGCTTCGTCTCGCCGACCTTGGCGGGGGAACAGCTGCGAATTTTCGTGCGCTCGCGCCCCGACTGGACGGCGATCAGCAGTGGGTACTGCTCGACTTTGACCAACAGCTCCTCGATCAGGCGCCCGCACGCGTCGCGCGCTGGGCCCGCACGCAGGGCTGGGAAGCAGTGGAATCGGCGGGCCGCTGCGAGGTGCACGCCGGCCCCGCCCGCTGGCGGCTCGAGACGCAGAGAATCGATCTGGCGGCCTCGCTTGAAGCGCTGGATGCCAGGCGATTTGACGGTATCGTCACCACCGCATTCCTCGATCTCGTCTCCAGCCAATGGTTGGCTCGCTTCGCGCGCTGGCTGGTCGATGCCGATCGGCCCCTTCTCGCGACGCTGACGGTGGATGGACGTCGTTCTTGGCATCCGAAGGCGATCGATGATGAACTGATCGACCGAGCGTTTCGCGCCCACCAGGGCGGCGACAAAGGATTCGGCGAATCGGTCGGGCCGGGCGCCTGCGCTGCGCTTGCGGACTGCCTGAGGGCGCTCGATTGTCCCGTTGCGCTCGCCCAAAGCGACTGGCAGATCGGCGGATCCGCTGATTCAGCCATGCTCGACCGGATGGCAGACGAAGCGGTGGCCGTGGCGCTGGAAATCGATCGCCTGGCGGGCGATCGTTTGGCGCGTTGGCGCCAGACGCGTGCTGCGCAGATTGCGAGCGGGCAAGCGCGGCTGGTCGTTGGGCATGTGGATCTGCTCGCCACACCGGGCCAACCGTCCGCCCTCGACTTGCTGCGCGAAACGCTGGCCCCGTCCGACCGCTGACCCGTAGCGCCCGTGGCCGCCTGATGCGTGACCACGTAAGGCGCGGCAGGCTACCAGCTAAAGGTGGTGAAGGAGAACTTCGAGTCGATCCACCACCACTCGGCCTGGGCGCGCATCGACTGGAACTGACCGCCGCGGGTGATCGATGCCGCGCGGCGCAGGCGCATGGTCAGTCCCTGAAGTTCTCGTAGGCGAGCGGCAGGTCGGTCACCTCTTTTTTGAGAAGCGCAATCGCCGCCTGAAGATCATCGCGCTTGGCACCCGTGACCCGCACCGTGTCGCCCTGAATGCTTGCCTGTACTTTGAGCTTACTGTCTTTGACGAGCCGCACGATTTTCTTGGCGTGATCGCCGGGCACACCGTGCCGCACGGTAATCAGCTGTTTGACCTTGTCACCGCCAATCTTCTGAACGTCGCCGATGTCGAGAAATCGCACATCGACACCGCGTTTGGCGAACTTGCCAAGCAGAACGTCGCGCACCTGACCGAGCTTGAAATCATCGTCAGCGAATGCGGTGAGTTCGCGCTCCTTCTGTTCGATTCGGGCATCCGAGCCCTTGAAGTCAAAGCGATTGGCGATTTCCTTGTTACTCTGATCGAGCGCATTGCGTACCTCGACCAGATTGGCTTCGCAGACGATATCGAAGGATGGCATCGGAGGTCTCCTGATGAGCGGGGTGTTGACCGTGGCGCTTTAGCGCAGCATCTTCTCGAAGAACCGGGCCTGCCCCATAGTGGGGTCGAGCTGGTAGGGCGCAAACCCCGCATCGGTGTATGCCGCGATCGCCGACCGGTTACCCTCGAGTACTTCAAGCGTGAGTTTGCAGCATCCTGTGGCCCGCGCGTGTAATTCTGCCTGCGAGAGCAGGGCGCGACCGATGCCTTGCCGCCGGAAGGGCGCGGACACGATGATGTCGTGCACATTCAGAAGAGGCTGGGCGCGGAAGGTGGAGACACCCTCAAAGCAGTTGATAAGGCCGACTGCCTGATCGCCCGCGAACGCGAGCCAGCCCGCGTAGTGCGGGCGCGCAGCCAGCACCGCGCAAAGCGACTCCCGCACCAGCGCGCTGAGCGCATGTCCACCGCCTTCGGGCGAGCGGGCGTATTCATCGAGGAGGAGGACCAGGGCCCGCGCATGAGGTGCGAGTGACAGGTCGATTCTGACGATGGGATACCGAGTGGGTGGTGTCATGGTCGATGATTGAACCGGAGCAGCCGCTGCGATCAGCCCGCCGATCGCGCCTCCAGCGCCTCCCAGCGCTCCAGGCACTCGGCGAGCTCGACCTCGATCGCTGCATGCCGCGCCGCGATCGCGCGGGCGTCGGTACCCGCCTCGCGGTAGGTCTGCGGGTCGGCGAGTCGTGTGGCGAGCGTGGCCTGCTCGGTTTCCAGCGCATCAATCTTTCCGGGTAGCGCCTCGAGTTCGCGCTGCTCTTTATAGGACAGACGTTGACGGCCGGGACGCGGGATCGTACGCGGATCGGGCTGAACCGACGTGCTGGGCGGATTCTCCCCGGCTTGGGGGCCGGCGGCCGGGACCACCCTGGAGGTGGAACCCGCGCGCATGGTTGGCGCGGTGGCTCCCTCGGCTGCGGCCTGACGTGCGCGCGCCGCCATCACATCTGCATGGCCGCCGGCGTATTCAAGCCAGCGGCCGTCACCTTCGAAGGCGATCGACTGCGTGACCACCGCATCGAGAAACGCCCGGTCATGGCTCACGAGCAGCACGGTACCGGCGTAATCGGCCAACAGCTCCTCGAGGAGCTCCAGCGTCTCGATATCCAGATCATTGGTGGGTTCGTCGAGCACCAGCAGGTTGGTGGGCCGAGCAAACAGACGGGCGAGCAGCAGGCGGTTTCGCTCGCCACCCGACAGGCTCTTGACGGGTGAACGGGCACGTTCAGGCGCAAACAGAAAGCGGCCGAGATAGCTCATCACGTGCGTGCGCTGCCCGCCGATCTCGATCCAGTCTGAACCCGGGCTGATGGTGTTGACGAGACTCGCCTCTTCATCGAGCTGCTCGCGCATCTGGTCGAAATCGGCCACTTCGAGCTGGGTACCCCGTCGCAGATGACCTTCATCGGGAGCGATCTCACCCAGGATGAGCTTGATGAGGGTGGTTTTACCCGCACCATTGGGGCCGATCAGCCCCACCCGGTCGCCGCGGCTGATGATGCTGTCCAGCCCCCGAACCACCCAGCGTTCGCCCCAGGCTTTTCCCACCCCGGTGAGTTCGGCAACCAGCTTGCCCGAGCGCTCACCCGAGTCGATCTCGATTCGTACCCGCCCCACTCGCTCGCGGCGCTGCTCGCGTGCGCGCCGAAGCGAATCGAGCCGCCGCACCCGGCCTTCGTTACGCGTGCGGCGCGCTTCCACGCCCTGCCGGATCCAGACCTCTTCCTGGGCGAGCAGTTTGTCGAACTTCGCGTTGATGACCTGCTCTTGGGCGAGCTCATCGGCCTTGCGGCGCTGATACGCCGCGAAACTGCCTGGATAGGAGCGAATCACCCCACGGTCGAGTTCAACGATTCGGGTGGCGACGCGGTCCATCAGCCGCCGATCATGGGTGATGAGAAGCGTGGCTTCGCGGCGTGCGGCGAGCAAATCCTCCAGCCAGCTGATCGACTCGATATCGAGATGGTTGGTGGGCTCATCGAGCAGCAGCAGATCGGGTTCGCAGACCAGCGCCCGAGCGAGCGCCACGCGCTTGCGGGTTCCGCCCGAGAGGCTGCCTAGCCTGGCATCCGGATCGAGTTGAAGCCGCGACAGGACGCTGTCGATCCGGTGCGTGACCGTCCAGGCGTTGGCTGCTTCGAGTTCGGTCTGCACCGAGGCGAGCTCAGTGGTGAGGGCTTCAGTCTCCGCGACCGATGATCCGCCAGTGGCGCCGGCCGCACCGGCCAACGCCTCAGCGACCCGGTGATGGCGTGCGATCAGGTCGGCATGGTCGGGCAGTGCCGAGGCCACCGCCTGATGGATGGTGTGCGACTCGTTGAATAGCGGCTCCTGTGCCACATAGGCGAGCGTGCAGCCGCTCTGCCGCACGATCCGGCCGTCGTCGAGCTGAATCAGACCGGCCAGCGCCTTGAGAAGCGATGACTTGCCAGTGCCGTTGCGACCGATCAGCGCGACCCGCTCGCCCGCCTCGATAGCGAGCGCCGCATCATCGAGGAGCGCAACATGGCCAAATGCAAGCCTCGCCCCCTGTATCGAGAGGAGGCTCATGAGAAGGCGATCGCGTTCAGGGCGTGGCGTGCGCGATGAATTCGGCGGGTGCCGGGGCGCCCCACTGCGAGCTGAGACCTTCTTCCGCCGACAGCAGATTCGGGCTCGCGCGGTTGTTCAGCATGTCGGTGTCGCACCAGTGCTCGTGCACCCGGCCCCAGGGGTCTTGCCAGTAGTCGAAGATTTGGCTGCCAAGCACATGACGACCGATACCCCACACATGCTGATAGCGGTTGGCGCCCTTCAGGTGCTCGTGGCCCAGCATCACATCATCAAAATTCTGTACTTCGAAGGAGATATGGTTGAGCCCGGTCTTGGGCCCTTCGATGCACAGGAAGGTGTGATGGTCGACAAAGGTTTCGCCGCGATCGCAGCGGTTGAAGGACGCGATGATGTTGTCGGGGGAGCCAGCATAGACATCATCCGAGCAGACCAGCCCCAGGGTTTCGCGGTACCAGCGCACTTTCTCCATGGCATTTGAGGTCATGTAGACGGCGTGCGCAATACGCTTGACCTGTGAGGGGCCCCGATCGAGTCGCATCAGTTCACCCGAGCGGCGAAGCTTTTCATCACCCCAGTTCAGCACGTGACGGCGGGTGGGCAGTTTCGCAAGCGGCGTCATGCCGGTGATGAGTTCCACCTCATAGCCCATCGGATCTTTCAGGCGCACCCGCTTGCCGCCACCTGGCTCATCGACGTTTTCAATGCCAGAGGCGCCAGACACTTTGCTTGCAGCCTTCAGATCGTCTTCGCTTTCAACATGGAACGCGAGACCGAGGCAGCGGGCGTCGCTACCCAGATGCGTGATGTGGATGCGCGCCTGCGGATCGGTGCCACGCATGAACAGTCGGTCAGGGGTTCGGCTGGTGACTACCAGGCCAAACCGGGTCAGGAATTCCTCGGATACGTCGAGGCTGGGCGATTGCAGACGGCAGTAGGCGAGGTCGGTGACCTTGACGACGGGCATGAGCGAGTCCTCCTGAGCGATGAAGTGTTGGTCACGGGGGCCTGTGCCGCCGCTACCTGGGCGGTGGCTGCAGCGACCCAACCGTGGCGGTTGCACCCGCGGCGGGCTCGATGATAGGCCGGAACGGGCTGGTCGTCGACCGACAATGACAGATGTCGGAGCGTAGCCTTTCCTCGGGTCATGACGCGCCTCGGGCGCGGCCAAGCACCTTCAAAAAATCCTGCGGCAGTCGGTCGCCGCGCCACCCGACATGGTGATCAGGCCGGATCAACACATGGTTCGCGCCGTAGAGCTCGCGCGCCGTGTCGCCTCTCACCTGCACCGTATCGAGCGGGACCCCTGCCTTTCTCGCATCGGCTGCCAGGGTTTCGGCGGCCGGCACGTCGGCACCCTCCAGGCAAAGCAGCGTGAAATCGCGGCCAAAGCAGTCGAAGATTGCGCGCTGGTCGTCCACCCACAGGTGAGGGGCGCGAGCACCCGGGATAGCGTGCGCGCGGTAGGCGTACCAGTCATCGGCTGGCGCGTGCGACGCGTCGAGCCCAATCAGGGGCGAATCGGCGTAGAACATGCCCAGGTGAATGCCGGGGATATCGAATTCGCGCCGCGCATGGTCGGCCAGTCGCTCGCCCAGCACCGCACGCGCCGCGCGGCCGTCGTCGCTGTCGTGCTCGAGATGCTCGGGTAGCGGCAGGCGGCCAATGCTCTCGGCCATGGCGTATGAAAAGCGCGTGTTTCGACGGGCGATGGGCTGACGCTCGGCCTGATAGCTGGCGAGGAGCGATGGTCCTCCCCAGCCCTGACAGACGGCCGCGAGCTTCCATCCAAGGTTCACCGCATCGTCGACCGCGGTGTTGTAGCCCTGACCACCGGTGGGCGTGAACAGATGGGCGGCGTCGCCCGCGAGCAGCAGTCTGGGTTCAGGCGAATCGTCAGCAAAACGCTCAGCGACCAGCATGTAGCCGGCCGTCCATTCAGACATGCCGATGATGTCGAAATCAAACTGCGCGCCCATGGTGGCGATCAGACCGCGCTCGGCAAACTCGCGGGTAGGCGTGACCCCGGCGGGCAGTTGCAGTGCGCAGGCGATCTGGCCCGCGCCGTCAATCGAAATCGTG
>CAIPNM010000125.1 GCA_903866395.1 uncultured bacterium | reverse complement strand
GGCAGATCGAGGCGGAGGTGGTCGGGTTTCACAACGACACGCTCTATCTCATGCCGTTTCATGATGCAGCAGGCGTCGCACCCGGTGCTGCAGTGCGCTTGGCGGGCAGTGCCTCCACCGTGATGCTGGGCCAGGCGCTTCTGGGCCGTGTCATTGACGGACTAGGTCGTCCATTGGACGGTAAACCAGCGCCTGACTGCCGGGATCCGGTGGGTCTGCAAGGCATGCCGCTCAACCCGATGGAGCGCGGACCGATCCGCGATGTGCTGGATACCGGGGTGCGGGCGGTCAATGGTCTTCTGACGATGGGACGTGGTCAGCGCATTGGCCTGATCGCGGGCTCGGGCGTTGGCAAAAGCGTGCTGCTCGGCATGATGACCCGCTTCACCAACGCCGACATCGTCGTGATCGGTTTGATCGGGGAGCGTGGCCGCGAGGTGCAGGAGTTCATCACCGAGTCGTTGGGCGAGGAGGGACTTTCCCGTTCGGTCGTGGTGGCAGCGCCAGCGAATGTGTCAGCAGTGCAGCGCCTGAAGGCAGCCCATCTGGCGCATGTGATTGCGGAGTACCACCGCGACGCGGGGCGCCATGTTTTGCTGCTGCTCGACAGCCTGACCCGGGTCGCTCATGCGCAGCGTGAAATTGGGCTTGCCATTGGCGAGCCGCCGGCCTCCAAGGGATATCCCCCGTCCGTGTTCAGTCTGCTGCCCAACCTGATCGAGCGGGCGGGCGTCGGGCGGGGCGGACATGGTTCGATCACCGCGATTTATACGGTTCTGGCAGAAGGCGATGACCGCTCAGATCCGATCGTTGATATCGCCCGTGCGTCGCTTGACGGGCAGGTGATGCTGTCGCGGGCGCTAGCCGATGCAGCGCACTACCCGGCGATCGACCTCACCGGGTCGGTGTCGCGGGTTGCGCAAAACATTCTTCCTCCTGAGCAGATGCGGATTGCCAATCGGTTCCGCCGCCTCTGGACGCTTTATCAGCAAAACGCTGACCTCATTCAGGTGGGCGCATATCAGGCAGGCACCAATCCGGAGCTTGATGAGGCGATCCGGATGCGGGGTCAACTTGAGCAATTCCTTCGTCAAGATATGCACGAACGTGCCGATTACCTGACTACCCAATCCGGGTTACTTAAAGTGATGGGAGGCTAACGTGGATCGGCGTCATTGCTGGGAAGTGTTGCTCGACCGCAGCGCCAAGGCGGTAGAACTTGCCCGCCAGGGCTGTCTCCGGGCGGCGGCCCGTGTATCGCAACTGGAAGCTCAGATGCAGCGCCTTCAGGAGCTCTATGCCGACTACACGCGACGGCTGCGCGAAGGTCAGGATAGGGCGCATGGCATTTCGCAGACGGTGTCGTATCGGAACTTTCTGGTTCAGATCGGTGGCCTGATGGAACGTACGGTTCAGGATTTGAACGCTGCCCGGGCGGTGCACGCGGCCGCGCTTCGCGATCTGCAGCGCACCGAGCAGGAGCAGAACAAATACGAGGCGCTCATTGAGCGCGAAGATCTCAAGGCAAGCGAGATAGCAGAAAAGGTAGAGCAGCGCGCCTTTGAGGAACTGGCGATCAATCGCTACATTCAGCAGCAACGAGCAGCCTGAGCGGTGCGGTCGCAGAAAATGAAACGGGCCCCTCGGGGCCCGTTTGTTATGGGGCTGGCGGTCTCGCCAGCCTGGTGGCTTTACGCCGCCATGCGGGAAATCGAGGCATCGACCGGGGGCTGGATGGTGGCCCAGGCCTCCCGGATTTCGCCCATCAGCCCACGGAGCTCGGCGACGATGGCCGGATCGTTGTTGGCATTGGCGTGGATGAGGCGACGCGAGACGTAGGCGTAAAGCTCGTCGAGGTTGGAAGCGAGTTCGCCGCCTTTTTCATGATCCAACGACGCCTGAAGGCCCAGCACGATGCGGCTTGCGCGCGAAATGCTTTCCCATTTTCCGTTGATGTCGTTGCGCTGGATTTGGGCCTCGGCCATCACCAGCGTGTCGATCAGGGCGTCGAACATCATCTTGATCAGCCCGACCCGATCGGAACTGGCGACATCTGCCTGGACTTTTACCGAACCGTACTCGCCAAGTGCCCGCTTGTTCATTCGCATGTTGTCTGCTCCAGCAGCGTTGTCCGACCTGAAAGAGGTATCGGCCCTAATTCGTCCGACTTGAGGGGGGGCACGCTGTCATTGATCAACAAGCTTGCCCCCATAAAGGTATCGGTCGATGGCTGGCCAGCTTGAGTCCGGTCAATCGACCGTCCGCTGGTCTTCGCGAAGTGGCCGTTCGGGGAGAAATTGCTTGAAGATCAGGGGCGCCCGGTGCCAACTGCGGGTCTGTTGATCCATGAAACGGTGAACGGCTCATGAATGCGCCCGACTTGCCCAATATTCCCCGACTTGTATGCACAACGTCCGAGGCGGCGCGGCGGCTCGGTCTGTCGAGCACGACTGTGCAGGTGATGGTGGAGCGTGGGGAACTGATGGCTTGGCGTACGCGGGGCGGCCATCGGCGGATCAGCGTAGCCTCGGTTGATGCGATCCGACGCCAGCGCGGCGTGCTCGGTGACCGGTTCCGCTCAGATCCTGCGACCCTTTGCGTTTTGGTGGTTGAGAGTGGGAGCGATACCGCCGGGGCCTACACCGGACTGATCCGGGGATGGGGATGGCCGATCAATGTGCTGACGGCGGCAGACAGCCTTGAGGCGGTGCTGATGATCGAGCGTTACCGCCCAAGCGTTGTGATCTTGGACCTGACGGCGCTCGGGCTAGACGGGCCTGCGCTTGTACGGAAGGTGCGTGAGCACCATGAATTCGATGCCGTTCACCTGGTGGCCATGTTTGCCGAAAACGGACTGCAGGGGGGGCAAGAACTCCGTGCGCTTGCCGGCGTGGCGGTGTTTTCAAAGCATACGTCGGCT
>CAIPNM010000124.1 GCA_903866395.1 uncultured bacterium | reverse complement strand
TTCACAGTCGTCTGCCCGCATGAGCAGCGCAGTGTGGTCGAGCCTGACCGCGCTGGTCGCCTGGTCGAGTTCTGCCCGCTGCATGATCGACTCGACGCCCAGGCGGGCGTAGCGCTTGACCTCCCACTTCCAGAACGTCATTGAGGTGTCCAGGTCGCTGGCACCGTCGACGCCGTTGCGCGCCGACCGCTGGGCAGCGATGCCCAGGTGCTGGCGCAGCTTCTCAGCCGCCTCGAGTTCGCCGCGAGCGCCTTTGGCGCGTTGTGCTCGGCCCATTAGCCTTCCTCCTCGTACCGCCGACGCTCGATGTCGGCTATCTCGTATCGGTGGCATTTGGCCCGTAGCCGCTGGTTCTCGACGGCCATGGCTTTCAGTTCGCTCTCGAGCACCTCGACACGCTTGCGCGTTTCGGCTGCTCGATCGATCATCAGCATCATGGCCCTGGCGAGGGTGTCGGCTTGGGCTTGATCGGACGTTTCAGGTGCCATCGGTGTTCTCCTTGAAGCAGTCCCATCCGTTCATGTTCGCAACCTGCTCCTTTTGAAGCCCGGCGTTTGCTGCCAAATACAGGCACCACGCCCTCCTCGCCTTGTCGCGCTCGGCGCGCAGCCGTTCGATCTCGTCGGCGGCTTCGTGAAGATCGCCACGGTTGCAATCAATGTCGCGCAGCCGCGCCACGATGTCATTGGTTTGCATCGTCTTCCTCCCATGCGGCGGCGGGAGCGCCCACGAGGCGCGACTCGTCCGCTCGCACTGCTTGTTCGATCTGATCGATCAGGCCGGGCGATAGCCCGTGCCTCGCAAATCCGTGACGATTGATGCCTTGGGGGGGGTTGACAAACCCCCCTTCGGGGGGGTACGACAGCGAGCGAGTCGCAGCGACTCCGCTAGACGCTCCGCTAGCTCCCGCCGCTGTCGCCCCCTGAGGGGAGGGGTCTGGGGAGGGGAGCGCAGCCAACCGACGCGATGCTTCCTCGATGAAACGACTGTAGATCGTGCGGTCCTTGTGGTTCTGCCACTGAGCATCGACTGCCTCGATCATGACCCGCAGTTCGCGCATCGACTCTGCGTCGAGCGGTCGCCCCTCGTCGATCTCCTCGAACCACGCCCCGTCGCCGGGCTTGACCCACTGCGCCTTGATGACGGTGCCAGGGCGGTCACGGTGGACCGACTTGGCTTCGGCGAGCGTGGCGTACGGGCCGAACGCCGCCCCTGCCCTGCGCGGGTACATCACCCAGTGGGCGATGATCCGGCAGGCCATGCTGGGCTGCGTGGTGTCGTACCGGGGCACCAGTGCCCCGTAGATCGTCCCGAGCTGCTCGACGGTCAGGGCGTTGCCCTGGCGCGACTGGCGGGCACGTTGGATCGACTCGCGCACAAGGTCTTGGCGCAGCTTCGAGAACCGTTCGTGGAATCCGTCATGCACCGGCTGGGGTGCGCGCTCGAGGCTGGGGAAGCACCGCCGCAGGTACTCCCAGTTGCCCGTCCAGGTGTAGTGCTCAGAATGGGATGTCACTGTCCACCCCCGTGTCTTGGTCAGGCTTGTATGCCTCGACGGTCTCAAAGTTCCAGTAGACGGCGTCCATCTTCTCGATGCGCGTCACGCCCTTAAGTCGCACGATGCTGCCCATGCCCTCGGGAATCGTCCACCGGCGGAACGTGCTGAACCTGGTCCGGTTGGGGTCGCTCCACAGGATGACGCTGGTCGGCGACTT
>CAIPNM010000123.1 GCA_903866395.1 uncultured bacterium | reverse complement strand
TTCAGATCTCGGGCGCAACCGTCACCATCAATCCCTCGGTTGACCTGGATTTCGGAAATGATTACTACATCGCGATCGACGCCGGGGCGTTCACCGGCGCGAGCGGAAAGCGGAGTGAAGCATTCGAAGGCGTTTCGACGCTAAATTTCTCGACTGTCGCCCCAGGCACTACCAGTGCGAATCTGCCAAGCGTGAGCAACGCTGCGCCCTCCGTTGTTATGGGGAGCGATGGCAAACTGACAGCAAGCTATTCCTATCTCGATATCGAAGGAATTGGCAATCCGGCGTCAGGCGTGCCAACGGCCATCGACCTTTCCTCCGCGAATGTCGCGCTGGTTTTCAAGGACCATGATCCATCGGGACCGGATGCCAACCTTGGGTACGACGGTGTTCGGGCCGGTAACTTCAACGTGGCGGTGAACGGATTCGGTGCGGGTGACCGAATCTACGTAGACAACCAAAGTTCAAAAGCCAATAACCTCGAGCTCACCGCCTACTCGAATCCCGGGGCGGCGCCGACAACCATCCAGTTTGCTGGGAATGACCTCGGGGGCTTCATCTACCTCACGGTCGCTGGTTCAAATGCTGGATTCTCGGATGCGGCCGCCGTGAAGGCTGGAATGGGCAACGTGTCCTACGACCCGATCGTGAGCGATGGGCTGGCCGCGATTGCGGCGGACTCCCGTCCGCCTGTCATCGGCACCGCTGCGACGTTGGGGGTGGCAGAGAACACTACGCGCGTAGCAAACCTCACCGCCGATGAGCCGGTCACATGGTCAGTTGTTGGCGCTACCGGATCGCTAAGTGCCGACGCTCGCTTGTTCAAGATCGAGGGTAGCAGCACGCTTTCGTTCGCAAGTGCTCCGAACTACGAGCAGGCCGGACGATCGCCGGCGTACTCCGTGCGCGTCGCTGCGACTGATACCGCTGGCAATGTGTCCACGAAAGATCTGACTGTCAATGTCACTGATGCGAACGAGTCGCCGGTTGCTTCCGGTTCTGTTGGCGCCCAAACAGCGGCAATCGGCAAGGCCTTCACGCTTTCTCTCGCCGGGCGTCTGACCGACCCCGACTCGTCGGCCACTAGCCTTGGAAAGCTCACCTATACATTCTCGCCGGCGCTTCCCTCTTGGCTTACCTTTAATGAGACCAACCTTACCCTGAGCGGCACCCCAACGACGGCCGCGGCTGCTGCCACCTACACGCTCAAAGCAACCGATGGCGGGTCTCCGGCGCTCAGTGCCTCCCAAAGTTTCTCCCTCAGCGTCCTGGCAGACCTGGTGGTCACTGGATTCACCGTGGCCGACTCGTCCGGAACGACGAGCACCGGAAAGGGTGGTGACGCGCTCACGTTCAGCCTCGCCACATCTGAGGCCGTCACGGTCAATACAGGCGGAGGCACGCCTACTGCAACCTTTTCCGTTGGTAGTGCGAGCGTCGTCGCCCAATACTCGGGCGGCAGCGGCACATCCACGCTCACTTTTGTTGCGCAGGCGCCTGCGGGGTCGAGTGGCACGTTCCAGCTCAGTGCACTGTCGCTGGGAGGTGCCACAGTCACTGCGACGGGTTCTGCATCGCGAAGTCTCACCACCGGCGTGGTGGGTCAAAACTTCAGTGGCTACACCCTAGACAACACTGCGCCTGCGCTCACTGTGTCGTCTCCGATAAAGGTGAATGAGAACGCCCAGGCTGTGGGCACTCTCACCACGAGCGAAACAGTTACCTTCGCAGCGTTGTCGGCCACGGGGGATAGTTCATTATTCAGCCTCAACAATGGGGTACTCAGCTTCAAAAGCACGACCGGCCAAAATTTCGAGCAGACCAGTCGCGCGAACACGTACTCGCTACCCATTACCGTGACCGATACGGCGGGCAACGCCACGACGCGAACCATCACGGTGGAGCTTCAGGACGTCAACGAGTTTCCGGTTTCAGCGGTAACGGACCGCAACACCGCGACCAACGCCGTCATGGAAAACTCACCGGTCGGAACTCCGGTTGGCTACACCGCATCCGCCACGGACGCGGACGGCTCTAACAACACCGTGTCTTACAAGCTTCTGGATTCCAACGGCGTGTCCGACTACACCGGAAAAGAGTTGCGAATCGATGCAACCACCGGTGTCGTTTCCGTTGCGGGGCCGATTGATTATGAAGCCCTCACGACCAAGGCACTGACCGTCCATGTCAAGGCCACTTCGGTTGACGGTTCTTCAAGCGTGACCGCTAGCCCGGTGTCGATCGCCATCCTGGATGACGTGAATGAAACCGTACCGATCGTCCTTCAAAGCGCTTCGGTGATCTCGCCTTCCACTACGAGCATCTCTGGCACAACAACGCCAGGTGCGGTCCTCAAGGTGTTTCTGGGAACGGCTGCAGCAGAATCGGCGAGCGTAACTGCCGGCTCCACCGGGGCCTGGTCGGTTCCAGTCAGTTCCCTGAGCGGTCTCGTGAGCGGATCCAATGCGGTCAAGTTCACGGCCACCGTCGGAAGCACGGTGGGCACACTCAACCAGAGCTTTCTCTATTCAGGGGCCCCCAGCTGGACGCAAAGCGCGCTCAAGGTGGCCTCAATTCGTGGAACGGTAGACCAGGCCCTGTCCAGCGATGGCAAGATCACCCACGCCGAAGCCGTCTCGGTCCTCGATTCCGCCATCGCTGCGGCCAAGACTGCGAGTGGTGCCAGTGGGACGGTCGGTGACACGATCCTCGCCGACCTGCGGGCGATTTCGCTGCGCGGTGACAGCGTGTTCACCTCGCAGGACCTCACCGGCAAGGAATCGGGCTATCTGAGTTATGTGTTCGACAAGGTGGTGAACACGTCTCCGGCTAACGCATTCTTCACCGGTGGCACCGTCACGCGGCAGGCACTTGGAAACCTGAACGGTAACTCGCCCGTTTCCGACTTGGAAAAGCTGCGCGACAAATGGCTGCTAGGCCTTGATCTGCCCGATCCGCGGACTGAAGGCGATACCGCCAACCCTGCGGCAGTCGGTGCAAGCGGTGAGTATCGTGCCTTCAACGGCAGCCTCGTGATCGATGGGTTCGGATACACCGATGTCCGGCAGGGCTCGATGGGCGACTGCTACCTGCTCGCGGGGGCAGCAGGCATTGCTGAGGCGTCCACCTACGCGAAGACCACATCCGATCCGAAACTTGCAGATTACGCTACTGCGTTCGAGAGGATGTTCTCGGCCAACTCTGGTGTGCCCACGTGGGGCGTGCGTTTTTACGACGTTTTCAATAAGCCACACTGGGTGACCGTCAATAACCAGTTGGTGGTCCCCGTCGGAAGCGGCACCAATGTGTCGCCATCGTATGCAAAGGTCCCCGTAGCGGCTTCGACAGGTAAGTCTGAGCTTTGGGTGGCGCTGCTCGAGAAAGCTTACGCCCAGGCGAATGAGACTGGGATTTTCGAGCGCGACAATTCAAGTAATGCTTTTTTTGCGATTGAAGGGGGATGGGGGACGAACCTTCAGCAGATGCTTGGCGGAGGCACGGCTTTCCTCGCGGCCGGCAAGACTGTGAGCTGGACGCGTGGTTATTTCGGTTTGCCTGCCAGCGATGTCAATACGCAGCTTGGTACGACAACGCTCGAAGGCATCATGAACCTCGGGCACCCCTTCTACGTTGGCTCCGGCCATTCATCCCAGATCGGCGGAAAGATCGCCTGGACCGGGGGCCACGCCTACACGGGATTCGACCCTGTTCGTACGAACGCTACCAATACCAACATCACGATTTACAACCCCTGGGGTCCGACCGGACCAAGCCACGTCTCCCCGTTTGAAGACAACCTTGCGACCATGAAGACCAACGCGAAGCTGTCCCTCGCGTTTCGAGTCCCAACGGTTCCGGATTGGGTTACCAAATACTTCGATTCCGCCAGCAGTCAAAAGGCCGCTGCTGCCAAACCTGTCTCATCGGCCTCTGTTCTGCAGAGTACCGAGACCTCTGGTTCGCTTGCGCAAAGTTTCCTGAAAATTGGGGCGGGGGTGTCCACCGCATACGCTGACAACGGCACTGAAAACGACACCGCAGACGATCGCCAGGGGGTTTTCAAACTCACTGGAAACGAGACGGGTGTCAAGGTGTTTCTGACGCCCAAGCCGGGCGTTTCAGCGGATCTGTCAGTGCACTTGCAGGCGATCTCATCGGCTACAGTAGATACCTTCCTGGCCGCGGTCAACGCAGCCAAGGCCGTTTCGAATGTCAAGTTTGTCTTCCAGCCATCCGGTGCGGTGGATATCACCGGCGACCCCGAGGCGGAGCTTGGCGTGAGTGTGGCGCTTGGCCTGCCCTCTGGCGCCACCAGCGGCAATATCGTCTTTACACCGGTGAAAGAAGCCGGTGAAGTAGGTAGTGCCAAGGTTGATGACGGTTTCGCCACTGCGGTTGTCAACACTAAGCAGTTCCCTGAGGCCCATTCCATCAATATCGACACCACCACCGGTGCGGTCATGTTCATGGATAGCGAAGGCTACTGGCAGGTCGGGAAGTTCGGTGAACTGAAGAGCAGTTATGTGCCGCTTACCCACAATGTTGACGGCACGGTCACCAAGGTCAACCACGACACCTTCGAGGCATCGGCGAAGGCGGCGCAGTTTATTTTCGATTCAGACGGAACGACCGTCTTGGGATTTGAGGTCATTGCAGCCTCGAATGAAAATCCGGACGACCTCTTCGTGCTGTATTTCGACAGCACCGGGCAACTTGCTGGCTCCGAGTACCTCAGCCCAGAGGAAGAACTGGAAGCGGAGGGTGAATACCTCTTCGACGCGAACGAAAGTGGTGCTCTGGGAGAAGAGCCGTTCTTCCTCGCCGAAGGTATTGCTGGTGCGCCCGACCTCTATGCCGATCCTTATGGTGACCTGGTGCTGCTTACGGGCCAGAGCAATGGGAAACCAACGTATCTGCCCATCACGATCGCCCTGGTCTTTGAGGAGGGAGATGAGCCCGAGACCTATCCGATCAATCTCTATGATTTCGAGGATGGCGTCGAGTTTACCGCGGTGGTGAAGGCGCCGGATTCAACCGACAGCAATCCCAAGTATCTGCTCTATGTGCAGTTTGGCGACGATGAGGTGGCGACCGTCACCGTACAAAAAACCGGTGCCATTTTGCTGGACACCAACGGCGATATCGTGGTGGGCGCTCCGCTCTCGGCCGAGCAGGAAGCTGAACTCGAGAAGGCCTCCGGGATCGACTTGGGGCGTGATGGCGACACTGCGGCGCAGTCTCCGCTCGTTACCGGTAACGCCGAAGACAACACCTTCGATTCGCGCGGCGATGGCACCAGCGACCGTTATAAGGACAGCACAGGTGATGACACCTACCTGGGTGGCGAAGGTGATGACCTGCTGATTGGCATTTTGTCGGGCGAGACGAACTTTGCCTCGCGCGGGGTCAATGTGTTCTACGGTGATGACGGCAACGACCGCTTCGCGGGCATGGGTGACGGAGATATTTTCCTTGCGGGTGCAGGCGACAAGGACTCTGTGTGGGTCAACGGCGCTCGGGAGGCATTCGAGATCCTGATTGCCACGCCGGAGCAGATGGCGCTCGCGCGTGCCTTCGACGAGGGGGTGACTGCGGGTTATGTGGTCCGCGAAATTGCCAGCGGATCGATAGCCGCTGTGTTTGATGCCGAGCTGATCGAGTTTGCAGTGGGTGGCTTTAGCGGCCAGCTTAATAGCCTCGCAACGCCGTACAGTTACGTACAGTAAGGCGTCGAAACGGAACACATCCGGGGTGGCGTTGCGCCGTCCCGGATGGTGCAGGTTAGGCGTGGTGGCCGGCCGACATCACGGATGAAACCCAGCCGATCTGTGCTGGCAGGCAGTGTCGCTTCAGATCGAACTGTTGTTCGACCCGGGTACGCGCATTTGAGCCTAGCCGTTGGCGTAAAGCGGCGTCATCCAGCAACTCGCACACTGATTCGACCAGCGCCCTCTGGTCGAAAAAGTCCACCAAAAGTCCGTGTTCGCGATGTGTGATCACCTCCTCGACCGGGGCGGTGCGGCAGGCCACAATCGCGCATTGAATGCTCATCGATTCGAGCAAGCTCCAGCTCAGCACGAACGGGTAGGTGAGATAGACATGCACGCGGCTAAGTTGCAGCAGCTGAATGAAATCAGGGTATGCGAGCCGGCCCACGAAATGCACGCGCGACATATCGAGCTGGTCGCGCACCTCATCCAGAAAGAGCCCGCGCCAGGTTTTGCCGCGAGGCGGGGCGGCGCCATAGCTTGTCCCGTCACCCCCTACGATCAGCACCCGCGCGTTGGGTCGTCGGCGCAGGAGATCGGGAAGCGCGCGCATGAACACGTGATAGCCTCGATACGGCTCAAGGTTACGATTAACGAAGGTGATGATTTCGTCGTCGCGGCTCAGCGTCATCTTGTCGCGCAGCTTCATGACGACCGACGGTTTCGGGCGAAGCGCATCGGTATCGATGCCGTCGTGGATAACCTCGATTGTTGGCTGCACCCGCTGCGGATAGAGGCCTTTCTGCCATTGCGTAGGCGAGACGCCACGCACCGCGTCTTCGAGCGCCAACAACTGATTGACGTTTTTGACCCGTAGTCGACCGCCGTTCGAAAGGGGGTCGCCCGCCGACGGAAACTCGGGGTCAAAACCCACGTCGGCGCCCTGGCTGCTGTAGTAGAACTCGCAGTAAAGGCCGATTGGCGCGTTGGGCCATATCTCCTTCAGCAGCAACGTTTCGCCCCAGCCGGGGTGGCCGATGATGGCATCTGGCTGAAATCCCTGTTGTTTCAGTTCGGCGGCCTTTCGTGCAAGTGCCTCCGCCCTCACGAGTTTGGGCTGAAGGTCTGTGAGCCACGGGTGCGAGGTGGTTTCGGCGGGCGGCTTGACCTGATAACCGATGACCTCGACCCCCTGCCAGCGAACGCTTTCCCCGATACGGATGGCGACAACACGATTGGACGGATCCCGGGCCAAGGCCGGCGCCAGATGCCGGTATTGGCCAGGAAAATTCTGGTGAATGAAGAGATAGTTGGGCATTCGTCATTTTCACCGGAAATTACTGCGTAAGGGGAGGGGGCGGTCCACCACGAGCAGGTATGCTTCGAAATTGCGTTTGTGCCGTTGCGCTGCGTCAGCCTCCGTTCATGTCAGCACCTGCCGAATTCCTCATCAGTCGCCCGTTACTGGTCTTCACGGACTACCAGAGTACGACCGCGTTCAGCACGGCCGTAGCCTTGAGCGCCCAGTCTGGGGTATTGACCACCACGTTGGCGAGTGGCACGGCGAGTTCGGGTCGTGGCGCCTCCATGTCGCTGACCAACCTGATTCAGCTGCTCGATACGCTCCCCGGTACCACGCAGCCAAATCTGAACACCGGTCGCGCGCCGTTTTTTTCCCTTCCCCTTGAGGTTGCTCCGCTTGTCGGAACCGTTATTCGCGGCACCCTCGAACTCGGGGCGACCATCGGCGTGCTGCTCGACAACGTCAGCGGCACGATTCCGGTGGTCATTCAGACCGATTCGCAGAACATCACGCGGATCCAGGTCGATGGCGCTCAGGCGAAAATCAAAAGCGGGGTCCGCATCGATCTCGTCGACGGTCTTGAAATTGGGACTACCCGAATAGACGACGCGGGACGTGCCTGGCTTGACCTGCGCTTTCTGACGCTGTTCTCGTATGTCACGGAAGGTTCGAACCTGCTCACCATCGCACTCCAGGGGTCGGAGAAAGCGGGTCGGTTCTTCCTTAGGTTCAATGGGATTCCCCTGGCGCTGGACAATGCGCCTGTGCTCGAACTGCAAGCAAACGTGGTGCTCGACTTTGCTCCCAATTTCGCACCCCGTCTGGATCTCCCGGGCAGCGCCGCAGCTCGCTCATACTCCGCTCAGGCGGGGAAGCCTTTCAATTTTGGCGCTGACTTCTTTTTCGGTGCTGACTACACGGTGGATAGCCTCAGCGGCCTCGATCTGGTTGATCCCATTGAGAACCTGTCCAGCAACACGAGCGGATCATCGTCGGCCACGTTGCTAAAGGACTGGCGGCAGTCTGTCCCGAAGCCAGTGCTGATGTCCATGCCCACAGTGGGTGATGTCAGACTCGCCAGCGGTGAGTTGGTCAGCTTCCCGTCGCCCGAGTCGGTC
>CAIPNM010000122.1 GCA_903866395.1 uncultured bacterium | reverse complement strand
CGACATGAATCCACTGCGGGTCATCGGTCGCCTCGGCAAACAGATTGATACGGTGCTGATCGATCAGCACCCAGTCCGAGACAAAAGCCTCGGTGCCCACCGCGGCGCGCAGCGCCTCCAGCGTGTCATACCGGCTATCAGAAGTCATGGAGAACTGCCTCCCGAATCTGGCGTTTGAGAAGTTTGCCGTTGGCGTTTCGTGGCAACGGCCGATCCACCAGGATGAAACGCTCTGGCGTCTTGTAGTCCGCCAATCGCGCGGCGCAGTGCGCGCTCAGTTCGCGACTCAGTTGAACCGCTTCCGCCGATCCGCCTCGGGCATACACCACCGCCTGCACGCGCTCACCCAGAACCGGGCATGGCACCGGCACTACGGCGCACTCAATCACCTGCTCGTGTTCATAGAGCACGTTCTCGACCTCGATCGTGAACACCTTGTAGCCGCCTCGATTGATCATGTCCTTGATCCGATCGACCACCCGCAGATAACCCTGAGCGTCAACCCATCCCAGATCTCCGGAGCGCCAGAAGCCGCCCACGAACGCAGCTCGGGTGGCCTCCGGCTGATTCCAGTAGCCAGGGATGACCATGGGGCCGCCGATCCAGATCTCGCCCAGTTCGCCGGCCTCGCACTCTCGACCGGAATCATTCAGCACGCGAATATCGGCGCAGGGCAAAGGGCAACCGACACTGTCGATCCGGCCCGCGTTCTGGCCGGGCGGCATCAGCGTGGCGGGCGAGGTGGTCTCGGTGGAACCGTAGCAGTTCATGAGCATGAGCTGCGGCATGCGACCGGTGAGCTCGGCGATGGTTGCCTCGGGCATCGGCGCGCCACCATACGCGCCCACCCGCCACGCTGACAGATCGGCCTGCGCGAACTCCGGGGCCATCAGGCAGAGCTTGTACATGGCGGGCACCATCAGCGTGTGCGTCATGCGTTCAGTCTGTGCAAGCTCAATAAACGCCGCCGCGCGAAACGACGGCATCACGACCAGTTTGCCCGCCGCCATTACCATGGTGGCGATGAGCGCAACCAGCCCGGTGACGTGGCTGAGCGGCACGGTGGCAACTGAGGTGTCACGCGGACCAAGCGACATGGCATGGACGAAATGAAGCGCCGAGTGCACCAGCCCCAGATGGGTGAGCATTGCCCCCTTGGGGCGCCCCGTCGTTCCCGAAGTGTAGAGAATGGCCGAAGTGTCGAACTCGGCAGTCTGCACAGGCGCAGCCAGGGGCGCGCTCGCCGCAACATTCAGCCAGCCCAGCCAGGCCGTCGGGTTGCTGGCATCGTCGGCGCCCTGTACATCGCTCACCCAGACCCGCGCAAGCGGCGCTGGCAGTTCGCTGTCGTCGGGCACCTGATCGGACAGCTCGCGTTCATGCACCAGCAGGCGCGCTCCGCATTGGCCCAGCGCATAAGCGATGCCAGGCCTGACCTCCCGCGCACTCAGCGGCACCACGACGGCGCCAACGCGTGCGGCAGCAAACAACAGCACCACAAACTCGATCCGGTTCCCCAGAAGGAGCGCAACCCGATCGCCGCAGACGACCCCGGAGACCTGCAATGCCTGGGCTGCCGCCGTCACCTCACGGTCGAGTTCACGATACGTGAGCCGTCGGTTGCCACACACCAGGGCCACGCCCTGCGGCGAACGCCTGACCGCCTCCTCAAACATACCGAAAAGCGAACGGGGCCGATCCTTGAAACACCGTACCAGCCGCTCGCCATACACAAGCTCGGTTCGCATCTCAGGAAACCTAGCGTCGGAGTGTCCGCTTCGCATTTCTCAGTGATCTCCATTCAGGGTTGATCACGGACCACGCCTCGCGACTGTCCCGATTACCCTGGGCACCGACTATAGCCGGAGCGCCCGACACACCGCGTCAATCGTTTCTTTCAGGAATCGAACACAGACGTTGCAGCCCCGCGTGATCGGTGTGTACAGTGCAACGTCCATCCACCACTCCCTGGGAGACAGTCATGGCTGAAGCCCTGGTTTCACAGAAACGCCGGCCCACCCACGAAGAAATCATCGCCACGCCGCGCTCAACGTTCGTCGACGTACTGAACATGCCGTGGAAGCCCTCCAAGTTTCCCGGGGTTCAAGTGAAAATTCTTTACCAGGACGAGAGCGGCATGCTGACCGTCCTTTCCAAAATGGAGCCGGGCTCCACCATCCCGCTCCACACCCATACCGAAATCGAGCAGACCTACATCCTCGAAGGCAGTCTCGATGACGAGCAGGGGTCGGCCACCGCTGGCAATTTTGTCTGGCGCCCAGGTGGTAACACGCACATTGCGCACGCACCCAACGGCTGCCTGTCGATTTCCTTCTTTACCAAGCCGAACAAATTTTTTGACGAAGTGGTCTGGTTCAACGAACTCTGAACCTCACCTCAACCGCGGAGGCCGTCCCAATGAATCGGATCAAACGCTGCTCGCTCTTTCATGTTCTGGCTGGCGCGATCGCGCTTGCTGCGGGTCCGGCCTGCGCCCAGCAGGTGTACAAGTGGAACATGCCCACGCCGTACGCCGATGGCAGTTTTCACACCAAGAACACCCGGATGTTCGCCGACGAAGTGAAAGCAGCATCCAACGGCCGAATCGACATCACCGTGCACTCGAACGGCTCACTCTTCAAGATGCCAGAAATCAAGCGCGCCGTTCAAACCGGGCAGGTGCCGATCGCGGAAACCAACCTGCCCGCCTACGGCAATGAATACGCGTTCTTCGATATCGACGGCATCCTGTTCCTGGATAGCGGCTATGAATCCGCTGCCCGCCTGTGGAAACTTTCCAAGCCCCACCTCGACAAGCGTCTGAACGCACAGGGCATCACCATCCTCTATACCGTGCCCTTTCCCGGTATGGGCATGGTCAGTAAGAAGGCCATCACGAAAGTTGAAGACTTCAAAGGCATGAAACACCGCAGCTGGGGCCCGGCCGCTTCGCGCTTCGCCGAGCTCGTGGGTGCCACGCCCACCGTGCTGCAGGCCTCGGAACTGAGTCAGGCATTTACCGTTGGCATCGTCGACGCCACGCTCACGTCCTCCACCACAGCAGTTGCCACCCAAGCCTGGGATTACGCAAAGTTCTTTATCGACTTTCAGGCCGCTCACTCCAAAGACACCATCCTCATCAACACCGCCACCTTCAAGGGCCTGCCTGCAGAGCTTCAGCAGATCATCCTCACCGCATCGGCCAATGCGGAAAAGCGCGGCTGGGACTGGAGTAAACGCGAGGGTGAGGAAACCAAGGCACGCCTGATCAAGGAGGGCATGACGATCCTCACCCCAGACGCCGCCTTCGTCGCCGACCTGCGCAAAGTCGGCGAACGGCTCGCGCAAGATTGGGAAAAGCGCGCCGGACCCGACGGCGCGGCCGTGCTGAAGGAGTACCTGGCGGGCCGACGTTAATTTGGCCTGGGAGGTTATCGCCTCATGCGCAGGCTGCTGAACAGTTTTTACACCGGGTGCGGCGTTCTATCCGGCCTCGCGCTGGTTGGGATCGTCGCGTGCGTTCTGCTTCAGATCGGCGCCCGTGCAGCTGGCGTGGTCGTGTCCTGGACGGCTGAAATCGCCGGCTACTCCATGGCTGCATCGTCGTTCCTTGGCCTCGCCTACACACTCAATACCGGCGGCCATATCCGGGTTGCGCTGATCCTTGACCGACTGACCCCGGCCGTGCAACGCTGGGTCGAGCGGGGCTGTCTGGCGATCGCAAGCCTCGTCACCGGTTATTTCTGCTGGTGGACCTGCGCGATGGTGTGGGACTCCTGGCAGTTCAATGAAATGGGACAGGGCGTGATTGCCATTCCGCTCTGGATTCCTCAGCTCTGGATGGCGTTAGGGGTGCTGGCGCTCTGGGTGAGCCTGATCGACAGCCTGGTGTGTCACCTGATCGATGATTCCACGCTGTACCCACGCGGCGGCGATCAGCCGTCCACGGTCTGACCGCCATGGATCCAGGGCAGTTTGCCATGCTCGTCCTGCTGGTTCTGCTGATGCTGCTGGGCAGCGGTCTATGGATCGCCGTGGCGCTCCTGGGAACCGGCCTCTTCGTATTTTTCGCGGGCACTACGTCACCAGCTGGCAGCATCATGGCCACCACGATCTGGGGCAGCAGTGCAAGCTGGACTCTCACCGCACTGCCAGTTTTCATCTGGATGGGCGAGATCCTGTTTCGCAGCCGACTGAGCGAAGAAATGTTTCGGGGGCTCGCCCCTTGGCTGGGTTGGCTGCCCGGGCGGCTGCTTCATGTGAACGTGTTGGGCTGCGGCATCTTCGCCGCAGCCTGCGGGTCGTCTGCCGCCACGATGGCCACCATCGGACGAATCTCGTTGCCTGAACTCCATCGGCGCGGCTACCCAGCAGAGGTGAGCATGGGCGCCCTCACCAGTGCGGGCACGCTCGGCATCATGATTCCGCCGTCCATCACGTTCATTGTGTACGGTGTGTCGGCTGAGGTCTCCATTGCCAAGCTGTTTGCCGCGGGCATCGTCCCGGGCCTGGTGCTTATGCTTCTCTTCATGGGCTATCTGATGGTCTGGGCGCTCACCCACTCGAAGCAAATGCCGCCCGCTGAACCCTCGTCAAGATTGATCGAAAAGCTGAGGAGCAGCCGTCATCTGATTCCGGTGGTACTCCTCATCGCGCTCGTGATCGGATCAATCTACACGGGCATTGCCACCCCCACCGAATCAGCCGCGCTGGGCGTGGCGGGCGCCCTCATTCTTTCAGCGGTCTCCGGCACACTCAGTTGGACCACGTTCATTGAAAGCATTCGCGAGGCCGTCCGAACCTCCTGCATGATCGCCTTCATCATCATGGGGTCGATGTTTCTGTCGGCCGCAGTCGACTTCACCGGCTTGCCGCACGAGATCGCGAAGTTCATCGATTCCTTCGAACTTTCGCCCAATGGCCTGCTGCTGGCACTCACGATCTTGTTTGCCATTCTGGGTTGCTTCCTCGATGGCGTATCGATCGTGGTCTTAGCGAGTTCGCTCTTGCTGCCCACCGTGCAGGCTGCAGGCATCGACCTGATCTGGTTCGGTGTGTTCATGGTTCTGATGGTTGAAATGTCCATGGTCACGCCGCCGGTGGGACTCAACCTCTTCATCATGCAGATGATGTCTGGCCGTGATCTCGGCTTTGTGTCGCGGGCTGCGCTCCCCTTCTTCGCAATCATGTTGGTCTTTGTGGTCTTGCTGGTTGCGTTTCCCCAAATGGCCACCCTGCTTCCCCAGATCCTGTTCTAACGTCCGTATTGAGACAACTTATGGATCTCTCCCGCTTTCCTCGCCGGCGCTACACTTCCGGCCCTACGCCCATAGAGCCTCTGCCGCGATTCAGCGCCGCGCTCGCGGCAACCTGTCCCGGCGGACGCGGGCCCGAGGTCTGGGTCAAGCGCGACGACATGCTCGGGCTCTTTCCGGGCGGCAATAAAACCCGAAAGCTCGAGTTTCTGGTGGCCGACGCCCTCGCGCGCGGCGCCGACACGCTCATCACCTGCGGCGCTCCGCAGTCCAATCACTGTCGCATCACGTTGGCGGCAGCGGCTCGCGAAGGTCTCGCCTGCCGATTCGTGATCGAGGAGCGCGTGCCGGGCACTTATTCGGACACGGCAAGCGGCAATCATTTCCTCTATCGGCTGATGGGGGTTGAAGATATCGTCGTGGTCCCGGCTGGAACGCCCATGGGACCCGCCATGGAGGCCGTCGCGGCACAACTCGCCGCGCAGGGGCGTCAGGGCTACATCATCCCGGGTGGCGGCTCCAACGCCATCGGCGGACTGGGCTACGTGGCGTGCGTCCAGGAGATGCAGCAGCAATGGTTTGATCTGGGCTGGTCACCCGACCATGTGGTGGTCGGTTCGGGCAGTTCGGGCACGCACGGCGGCATGCTTGCCGGATTGATTGGTTGCCATCTCGCCCACTCATTGATCGGCATTGGCGTCAGCCGTGATCCGATCGATCAGGTTCCGCTTGTGCAGCGTGAAGCGCAGTCGGTGCTCGATGCCCTGGGCATCAACATGACGGTGCCAGCGAGCTCTGTTCGCTGTGTGGGCGGATGGTGGCAGCCAAAATATTCGCTACCCAACTCGGCCATGGTGGAGGCTGTTCAGTTGCTCGCGCGCACTGAAGCGATTCTGCTAGACCCCGTCTACACCGGCAAGGTCATGGCTGGGCTGATCGGACTTGCCCGCCAGGGGCAACTCAAACCCGGTGAACGGGTGCTGTTCATGCACACTGGTGGGTTGCCCGCCCTCCACATGTATGAAGACGTGGTGCTTGGCAAAATCAGTAGCCCGCCTGCTCCGGGCACAGCGGGCTGAATCAATTAGAAGCGCGCTCAGAACCGCAATCGAGAAGCGAGGCCAACGGGGCTGCCAGCGAGGCGCCCCGAACGGCGATCAGAGACTGGCAGCGATGCCGGCTTCGGCCGCCTTCACCTGCAGGGCCAAATACTTCGACATGATTCGGCACTGTGCAAAGCTACCCGCAATGAACCACAGGCCCCGTTGCCCGGTTTGATTGAAGACCGAATTCAGCTCCTGCGTCTGAGGGTTAATGCCCCAAACGCGCCCTACCCGCGCAGCCACTTCGGAACCAAACAACTGTCCCACCAGATGCTCCGGACCTAGATAGCCCGTGGCAAATACGATCAGATCGGCAGGCAGCAGCCCGTCTCGGAATTGAATGCCGTCGGGTACGAACCGCTCGATGTCAGCGTACTGACGCAGCGAAATCTTCCCTTCAGCAATCAGGTTGGAGCAACCCACGTTGAAGTAATAGCCACCGCCACGGTTCAGATACATGAACTGCCAGCCGGTTTCGTCTTCCTCGTTGATCTGGAATCCGACGCGTTTCAAACCATCGATGAGATCGCGATCGAGTTCGCGTGCCTGAACAGCGAGCATCCGATGAAGTTTTTCAAACCAGGCAAGCGGCATCGATGCTGCGATCTGGTCGCATTCATCGAGCGATCGTCCTTCGTGGTAGAGCGTGTAGGGCAATTGGCCGGCAGGCTCGACGCTCACGATCAGCGTGGGGCTTCGCTGCACCATGGTGACCGACACCCCGTTTGAGTGCAGATCCTGCGCAATGTCATGAGCACTGGTGCCGGTTCCGATCACCACCGCATGGCGTCCCTTCCACGGGGTCGGGTCTTCGTATCGGCTGGAGTGAACCGCAAGCCCGCGAAAATCGCTCAGGCCATTGACCTTGGGCAGTTGCGGGGTGTCACTTGCACCCGTGGCCATGATGAGATGGCGGGGACGAAGCGTGCGTTCGACGCCATCGCGCCGAATGCGCGCAACCCAGCAGTCGTTAGCCTCATCACGCTCCGCGCCCAGAAACTCGGTGCGGGTCCAGTAGTTGATTTCCATCGCATCAACATAGGCCTCGAACCAGCTGGCGAGTTTGTCCTTGGGAAGATAAGTGGGGAAGTTGGGCGGAAACGGCATGTAGGGCAGGTGATTTGCATAGACCTGGTTATGCAGGGTCAGCGCGTGATAGCGCAGCCGCCAGTTGTCGCCGACGCGGCCGAGCCGGTCAATCACCAGCGCGTCAACTTCGAGTTGGCGAAGCCGGGCTGCGATCGATAATCCGGCCTGTCCCCCACCCACCACGAGCACGGTCGGGTCACGGTCTTCATAGCGAGACGATGAAACCCGACGGTCAAGCCAATTCGGCCCGCTGAAATCACGCGAGTAGACCTCACCCTTGGGCCGCCTGCGCCCGATCGCCTCCTCGTGGCCCTTGAATTCATCGACCTCGGTAAAAAGTGTCCAGGCCTTGGGGGCATCGCCCTCGAGCGTGGCCGGATCAAGCCGAACGATGCCGCGCGCGCTTGCCGTGGCCGTCTCAAACTTGAAGAACACCTCCAACACCGTGTAGCCAGCCCGCGAAGCCTGTGCCGGCGCTGAGCGTTGCGGGTCGATGGCAAATGCACGAGCCTGGCTTACCCGGTTCGCCGTCGCCAATTGGCTAGCAATATCAGCGCCACCGCTCAGGGTGGCGATCCGACCGGTGAAGGTCACCATGTCGCGCCAGTGTGAGTCGGCATGAAACAGCGCAGACAGGGCCTGACGATTCCCCTGCGCAAGCGTCGCCGAAAACGACTCAAGCCAGCGTGCCGCTGCGACATTCTGAAGCGATTCTTCAACCACCATCATCATTTTGAAGTCCCGAACTCAATCGAAAAATGAACGGCCCAATGATGTTGAGACGCCCTAGTCCGACAACAGGCGTCTGCAGTCCGATCAGGCGGCCTTCTCGGCCGAAGCATCGGGCGAAGCAGGCATCTCTGTCAGGAGGCGGCCAAAACCCGGCACGCTGCGATGCCCGCCCAACATCTGTAGAACCTGCCAGATCGCCACGTTGTTGGTGGTGAGAACGGGCTTTCCGACCCGGGCCTCCAGCGCCTCGATGATGGGCACCGTCCACCAGTTGCCACAGGCAAGAAACAGCACGTCGGCATCTGGCCGGTCAGCCTTCAGGCCAAGTTCAATGGCCGACTCGGGCGGCAACCGACCGATATCGTTATTGCGTGTGACCTCGGCAGCCACCTGGGACACTACCTCGATGCCGTGCGAATGCAGAAAGTCGGCCACCTGTTGATTGGTCTGCGACGACCAGGGCCCGGCCAGTGCCACCTTGCGCGCTTGATAAGCCCCCATGGCCGCGATCATGGCGGTTGCCGCGGTCGTGGCACGGCGCCCCGTTGCATCATGAATGCGCTGAATCAATTGTGCGTCGTAGCCCTTGCCCATGCGGGTGGAAGGCGCGGTGGCGGCGAGCAGGATCACATCGACATCGGCGTCGGCGAGCTTGCGCGCCTCCTTCTCGAGTTCGGCCACGATCTTGAGCGTTGAATCGGGATCGACGCTTGCGAGACCCAGGCGGGTGACGTGCAGCGACACGCTAGAGGGCAGTGTCGATGCGAATTCAGGCTCCTGCGTGGAATTGGAGGAAGGCACCAGCAGCCCCACTCGTTGCTGTTTGACGACGCGCTCCATGGGGGTCCCCGTAATTGGTAGCGAAAATTGTACGCACCTAATAGTAGACCAGCGTTTCGTTCGCTGGGGGCAATACGCCCTGGTTCATGGCACGATTCGGACCATGCCCGTCCGCTTTTTTCGGGTCAACGCCTGATTCAGTTGAACCGATGCCCGCCCCCCCAAGTTTGCACCCCTCGCCCCCTCAACAACTGCCCCTCGCGATCGGCTACATGATGATCATGGGCGCGGTCTGGGGTCTGCAGATCTCGCTCGCGAAGATTGGCTCGCAACATCAGGTCGACCCGGTGGCGTGGATGGTGTTTGTGAACGCGGTGGGTGCACCGGCCCTGCTCCTGATCGCCGCCTTGCGTGGCACGAACCCGCTCTCGCTGCTGCCCCACACCCGCTACGCCGTCATCGCCGGCGTCACGGCGATCGCCGTTCCCAACACCTTGGTCGTCCTGGTGATGGCGCACGTCCCGGCGGGGCTAGCCGCGGTACTGAACACGCTTTCACCCCTCATTACCTACGCACTGGCGCTGGCGTTCAGAATGGCGCCGCTACAGGGTCTTCGAATCGCCGGGCTTGGTTTCGGGGTGGCCGGCACCCTGATGGTGCTCCTGCCTCGGGCGAGCCTCCCCGATCCGTCGATGACGCCCTGGGTGGTGGCTTGCCTGCTGGTGCCGTTTTCCTATGCGGTCTCGAATATCTACATCGCGCGCCAGCGGCCATCGGCCGTTGATTCGATCGCATTGGCCGGCGCGATGCAGGCTGGATCGCTGATCTGCCTGCTTCCGTTCGGGCTGCTTCGCGGTCTCCATCTGCCGCTTCCGCCCGCGCATGCCGGCGACTGGGCCATGATCGTGCATGCTTCATTCAGCTGGATCGGTGCGCTGCTGTTTTTCGAAGTGCTGCGGCTGGCGGGCCCCGTGTTTTTCAGTCAAACCGGCTTTCTGGTCACACTTTGGGGCGTGTTCTGGGGCTGGCTGTTTTTTGGCGAAGCACACAGCGTTTGGGTCTGGGGTGCGATGATCTCCATCTTCGCCGGCCTCGCTCTGGTCACTCGCGCAAGTCGCTAGCCCTCTCAATTTCGAAGGAGCCTCTCCATGCAAGACGATCTATCGCCCAGTTTCATTCGGCAATTGCTGGCCGCTCAAGGCTGCCCGATCGATGAAGCCGATGCCGCCCTCATCGCCGCCAATCTCGGCGCACAGCTGCGAACCGCTCACCAGGCCTACGGTGACCTGGCCTTCGAAGCCGAGCCTTCCGGGTTCGATGCCGCCATGCGTCAGGGAGCCATCCGATGAGCGCGCTTCATGAAATGACGCTGGCCGAGGCCGCCGCCGCGCTGCGGTCCCGCCGCGTCTCGGCCGTCGAGCTCGTGCAGGCGCAGCTTGCCCGGGCCCGTGCTGTACAGCCCGCGATCAACGCCTTCATCCGGATCGATGAGGAATCGGCTATGGCACACGCCCGCGCGCTCGACAGCGAGGCCGCGCGAGGACATTTCCGTGGCCCCCTGCACGGTGTGCCGATGGCCCACAAGGACATGTTTTACCGCACCGGGCTGGTCACCACCTGCGGCTCGGCGATCCGCCGCGACGTGCGCGCCGACACCACCGCGACCGCGCTGGAACGACTGGATGCCGCTGGCGCCATCGACTTCGGCACGCTGAATATGGCTGAGTTCGCCTACGGGCCCACCGGCCACAATGTGCATGTCGGCGCCGCACGGAACCCCTGGAACACCGCGCACATCACCGGTGGCTCCTCCAGCGGTTCAGGCGCTGCGGTGGCTGCGCGAGCCACCTTTGGCGCGCTGGGATCGGACACCGGCGGGTCAGTCCGGCTGCCTGCCTCGCTCTGCGGCGTCACAGGCCTCAAGGTGAGCTACGGCCGCGTGAGCCGTGCGGGCGCCATGCCGCTCTCCTATTCCATGGACACGATCGGGCCGCTCGCCCGAACCGCACTCGACTGCGCGCTCATGCTGCAGGTTCTAGCCGGCGCCGACCCGCGTGACCCCACAACGCCCGCTCAGTCCGTTCCCGACTATGCCGCCCGCCTTCAACAACCCTTAAGCGGACTTCGCGTCGGCGTGCCCAATCAATTTTTCTATGACGACCTGGATCCGGTGGTCGCGCGCTGCATCGATGAAGCACGCAAGGTCCTGGCGAGCCTGGGATGCCGGATCATCCCGATTGACCTCCCGGACATGCGGGCCGCCGAGGTCGCCGCCACCCATGTGATCGCCGCCGAGGCAGCCACACTCCACGGCAACTGGCTGCGCAATCGGCCGCAAGACTACTCGCCCCAGGTCCGGGCTCGGTTGATGCGAGGCCTGGCGGTTCCCGCCTCGCGCTATATCGACGCCCTGCGTCTGCGAGGCGAGCTGTTGCAGCGGTTTCTGTCTGAGGTCTTCAACCAGGTTGATGTGCTTCACATACCCAGCCTCGCCATCCCCACCCCCACTCTGGCCGAGACCGACGTGGGTGGCGGCGCAAAAATGGATCGAATACTCGCTCTGCTCACGCGTTTGCAGCGGCCCCTCAATTTTCTCGGTCTGCCGTCGATTGCCCTCCCGTGTGGAGAAACTGCCAGCGGCATGCCAGTGGGGATGCAGCTTGCGGGGCGGCCCTTCGCAGAAGACGTCATTCTCCACCTGGCGCACGCGTTCCAGCAGGTCACCCCCTGGCACGCGAGACAACCGGCAATAGGCTGAACAAGTTCCTCCCAGCCCCCTCGCGCCATCTAAAGTTCCCGACGTTACAGTCGATTGCCTGAACACGGGCAATCTTCGATTCGCCATGCCCGTTTTAAAGGGACGGGTTGATGGATTTCGGTTTCTTTCGGTCGGCATCGCGCGGGTCCTTTCGGTTGGTTTCCTCGAACGAGTCGGGGGGGGGCAGGCAGCTTGAGATTCCTGCCGGCCGTACCACGCGAATCGGCGCCCTGGCAGGCGAAACCTTTGAAATCATCGACACCGCAACCGGCCGCGCGGTCCGTAAGCTGAGCGCGCGCCGAATCGGCCGCGCCCTGTACCTCCAACTCGGCGACACTGGCGCTGCCACGCTGGTCATCGAAAGCTTTTTCGCTAACGCTTCGGAGGGGTTGGACCGGCTTCTTGCGCGCAGCGAGCGGGACGGAAGGCTCCGCTACCTCACCGCCGACGGCGAGCCGCTCAGTCTTGAAGCTCTGGATGGCACGCCCCAGCCGCTGAATCTGGCGGTCTGGCGCTCGCCGCCCGCCGTCGTAGAGGCGCCTCCGGCACCCCCACCCCCGCCGCTGGCGACGGCCGACGCGGGTACTGGCGCCGATGCCGCCGCAGCAGGCAAAGGCTTGGGGGGCTCGGCTGGCGTCCTGCTGGGGGGCATTGCCGTGGCCGCAGCAGCGGGCGGCGGCGGCGGTGGAGGCGGCGGTGGAGGCGGCGGTGCAGTAACGGCTCAGATACCCGCACCGCCTCCGAAGCCAGTCTCAGTGTTCGCCGACGAGGCGAAGACCGACGGCGCGCTGTCGGGCACCGAACTCTCCGACGGCACCACCATCACGGTCCAGCTCGCAGCAGGAACCTTGGCCGGCCAACGTCTAACGCTCATCCTGCGGGCGCCCGACGGCACCTCTGCCGAATTGAGTCAGCCGCTGACCGACGCCCAGGTCGCGGCCAAGGTGGCGGTGCGCACGCTGACCACGGCTGACTTCGCCCAGAAGGGGCTGAATCCGATCGGTGGCGCCTGGAAGGTGGAGGCGCGAATTGACGATAGCTACGGACAGTCCAGCGCCCTCAGCGCTGTCAATTTCTCGGTGGACGCCGCCATCGATGTGTTGCTGACCGTCACCGCTGGCCCAGTTAGCGCCGGGGTCGGTATCCGGGCATTCGACACGCTGGGTCGCCCGATTCGCCTCTACGACACCAACGATCAGTTGCGCGACTACATCCCGGTTGAGGCCGATGGCACCGCGCGATTCAGGATCCGAAACATCGGCTACACAGGCCCTGTTCTGTTCCGCGCAGTGGATCTGAATGGCGCAGCCCCCAACTTCGACGATGAAGTCTCCGGTGAAATGCGTTCGCTCGGCATTGACCTGCGGGCCGTCGAAGTCATCGATGCCGCCAATCCCAAATATCGCAAGGTCGGCGACAGCGCATTTTTCGAAGTCAACATCACCCCGCTCACCGAACTCGCAGCCCGCCTGGCTGGCGCAACCGAGACGAGCGCGCCGACCCAGGGCGCCTCGGTTGTCTCAGCCAACCAGCAGGTGGCAAAGGCCTTCGGGCTTGAAGGCTTGTCGATCACCGATCGGCCCGTGGCAACCAACTCGCCCGAATTCATGGCTGGCAATGGCACGGTGCTCACCAACGCCGAAAAATACGGCCTGGCCCTCGCGAAACTGTCTGGTGTGGATTCGCTCAACAATGGCCGCATCTCGGACACGCTCGAGCAATTCGAGCGGTCGCTGAAGGAGAGCCTCGCCAACAGCAAGCCTGGCGAGTTATCAGCACTTGGACGCGATCTGCTCGACCAGGGCCGCGACGTGGCGCTCGCGGCCGCACAAGAAGGAACCGGAACCTTCGCAAGCGCAACGCCCGCCATGCCGATGCGTACGCTCCTCGGTGAATTGCGCATCGATTCACAGACGCTCGGCGCGAACGACCTCACGATCACGGGGCAGGCCCTGCCTGGCGGACAGGTGACGCTTGATGTCATATCGCCGGAAACCGGTCCGAGTAAGCTCGGCCCTTTCGCGGTCGACGCCAAGGGTTCGTTCAACATCCGGGTGCCCGCCAAAGCCATTGATACCGTTCTGATCACATCGGTCGACGCGCTGGGCGCGACCGTGGGCGAACCGCTGCAGGCTCCCTCTGCACCCAAACTGCTCACCACCAGCCTCACGCAGGTTCAGGGCTCGGGCACCCCCGGGGATCGTGTTGAACTTCGCTTCCTCGATAACGGCGGCACGCGCTCCGAGCCCGTCATCGTCACGATCGGTGAAACCGGGCAGTGGCTCTACGCCTTTCCTAGCCAATCGCCTTCACCGCTCAAGGTTGAGGCCCGCACGATAGACCCTGAGGGCAACGTGTCTTGGATGACCGAGAAAGCGGTCGGACAGCCCCTTCTCGGCCTCTTTGCAACCGGCGGTCTTGACGGCTACCTGAATGCCGGGGAGATGGCCACTTCGAAGCTCAACCTCGAGGTCACGCTGCCCGTTGACGCTTTGCCAGGGGATATCGTTCGCAGCGTCCTCACGCGCCCCGACGGCGGCGAAAGCATGATCAGCATCACGCTCCGTCCAGCTGATGTGGTGAATAAGCGCCTGGCGGTTGAATTCCCGCTTCCCAACACGGGCGACGGCGCGTACGAGACCGCGACCACGCTCAGAAGCCCGGACGGCGGCACTGCGGCTCTTCGCTCGATGCTGGTGGTGGATACCGCAGCACCGGTTGCACCGGTCCTCGATTCCGCATCGGGGCTGTGGCTCACCGGACGCACCGAGCCCGGGGCGAGAGTCGAAGTGCGGACCTCTGACAACAAGGTGCTGGGCATCTCGGAAGTTGCCGGACGCGAGGGCCTGTGGGCTATCCGGCTGGATAAGCCGATCAGCCCAGCGACCGAGTTGAAGCTACAGGCCACCGATCTCGCCGGCAACAAGAGCGTGGTGGCCCCAGGGGTCTCGACCGCGCCCGATGTATCGATTTTGATGGCGGTCGATGACGATGCGCCGTCGATGGGGCTGCTCTTTTTCGGCGCTCGAACCGATGACGTGAGCCCTCTATTCGTGGGCACCCTGCGCCAGTCCCTCAAGGCAACCGAGCAACTGGTGATCTATCGGGACAACGTCGCGGTGGGCACCGCATCCATCGACCAGAACAATGCAACCAGCTGGTCATTTCAGGACGGCACGGGTCCATCCGGAAGCCTGCGCGCACCGCTTTCCCAGAACCCTGATGGCGCGAGCTACGCTTACGTCGCGAAGATCGAGGAAAAGGGCTATGCGCCGCGCGCGTCGGCGCCTTTCCAGCTCGCTGTTTTTGAGGCCGCTCCCGCCATCAACGGCGCAGCCGTCCCGGCAGCCGCCGACGGCAGCGTTGACTGGACCGACCTCTCCGAGCAGGGGGGAGTGCGGCTGGTCCTAAGACTGCCCGACCGCGCTGCCGTGGGCGACCGCTACACGTCAGTCATTGGCAATCCGTTGAGCGAGAGCCTGACGCTCACCAACCTGATCACCGAGAGCCACCTCGGTGCCGGCAACGTGGTTCAGGTTGTCCCTCGCAATTGGTTGATCCATGCCGGCCAGTATCAGGTTGACACCACCTACACCTCATCCGTCACCAGCCTCGCCGGGCAGGGTTCACGTACGCGCTTCACCCTTAATCTCGCTCCGATCGCCGTCCGCGAAACGCCCCTCGATGACCTGCTGGTGGCGGGCGATCTATCCGTCACCTACAACTCTGGCGACGGTAATGACACCCTGATCGGTGGCATCGGCAACGACACCCTCAATGCCGGCGCCGGAAACGATTCGGTGAACGGCGGCGCCGGCAACGACGTCATCTACGGTGATGGCGCCGACCTGCTCTTCGGCGGCACAGGCGACGATCGCTTCACCATGGGTAACCCCACGGGGGTGATCCTGCGCGGCAATGAAGGCACCAATACGCTCGACATGACGCCGATCACGCGCCAGCCAATCGTGCTGAAGCTACTCGGTCAAGGCGAATTCAGGGTCTACGTATCCGACGTGCAGTTTGCGCCGGGTTACGAGGTGACCGAGACTGGGCTCGCGAACAGTCCCTGGAAGCTGACTGTCAGTGGCTTTGAGGTCACCGAGTTTGCGTTGGGTGGGCAGCCCTGGACCGTGCTCGGCAGCCAATTCGACGACAAGATCGTTGGCGGCAGCAACGACGATACGCTGTTTGGCGCCCTAGGCAATGACACCTTGAACGGGGCAGCGGGCAACGACCAGACCGACTACCGCGACGCATCCGGGCCGGTTGACGTCAATCTGCTGACCGGTCTGGCCACTGGCTCCGAGGGAGCAGACACCCTGATCAGCATCGAAAAAATCGGGGGCTCGGCGTTCAACGATACGATCACCAGTGGCGCGGGTAACGATACCGTCATGGGGCGCGAGGGCGTCGACCGGTTTGTCATTCATGGCGGCCGCGACGTGGTGAGCGACCTGGGTCAAGGTGCTGACGAACTGCAGGTGCAGACCGGCGCTCGCGCTGAGGTGAGCGTTGTACAGACCTGGAGCGCCACCGAAAACAGCTATAACGAGGGCCAGGCTGCGCTGACCTCGTCGGGCTTCGCGGTGAATCTCGCGGCGGTCAACCGCGGTAGCGGTTGGCAGGTCACCAACACCGGCGCCGCCGCACTCTTTACCGGCTCCCGGTTCAACGACACGCTTGCTGGCGGGGCGCAGTCGGACACGCTGACCGGTCTTGAAGGCGATGACAGTCTCACCGGCGGTCTTAGCGGGGACACGATCGAAATCACCGCTGGCGTCGACACGCTCACTGACCTCGGTCGCGGTCCGGACATCGTGCACGTCGAAGCTGGCGCCACACTGAACGCCGATGTGGTGGCGACGTGGAACGCAGGCCCCACCAGCTACAACGAGGGGAACGTCAATCTGTTCACCCCGGGTATTTCGGTAGACCTGAGCGCGGTATTCAAAGGCCGCGGCTGGAAGCTCACCAACACCGGCGCGGCCTCGAGCTTTATCGGCTCAGATCTCACCGACACGTTGATCGGTGGCGAAGGCAACGACACGCTTCGCGGAGGGCCTGGTAACGATTCACTGTCGGGCGCTCAGGGCGTTGACCTGTTCGACGTCGACTCGGG
>CAIPNM010000121.1 GCA_903866395.1 uncultured bacterium | reverse complement strand
GGAAGCGCGCCTGCTGCAGGCTGCGCACCCGCAGCCCGCCGATTCGGTTCTCGAAATCGGAACCGGCTCGGGCTACATGGCTGCGCTCATTGCCCGCCATGCCCAGCGCGTGCTCAGCTGCGAAATCCGCGCTGATTTGGCGGCGTTTGCGCGTGACAACCTCACCCGTGCCGGCTTCAGTCAGGTCACCGTCAAACACGGCAATGGACTCGATGAACTCAAGGGCGCGGCGCAGTTCAACCTGATCGTGCTGTCCGGCTCCGTTCCGTTTGTCCCCGACATCGTGCTGCAGGCGCTGAGCGCGGGCGGTCGCGTGGTCGCCATTGTTGGCGAGGCGCCAGTCATGACAGCGCAGCTGATTACCCGCACGTCAGACACCCGCTTTACCGCTGAACCGCTGTTCGAAACCATCGCCCGCCCGCTGGTCGGCTTTCCCCAGAAAGAGCGCTTCGTATTTTGAAACCGCGGTGCATGCCTCGCCAGCCGCGGCTCTGGAGACCCCTTGCCATGACATCCCGTGCGCCCGTCCGTTCACTGCTGTTTGTCGCACTTGCAACACTGCCTGCGCTCGCTGGCGCGGTAGACCTGGTGCAGGCGTATCGGCTCGCGCTCGCCAATGATTCGCAGGTCGCGAGTGCGCGTCTGCAGCTTGGCGCCATCCGCGAGAAGCTGCCCCAGGCTGAAGCGGCGTTCCGCCCGCAGGTCAACAGCGCGGCCACGTTACAGCAGCAATACGGCGAAATTTTCCCTGCCAGGGGTAATCAGTACAGCACCGACTTCACGAACCAGAACTACTCGGTATCGCTCACCTACCCGATCTATCGGGCACAGAACGCTGAAGTACTCGAACAGAGCAAACTGCAGATCTCGGTCGCCGAGGCACAGCTGGCCGCAGCGTCCCAGGATCTGGTGCTGCGGGTTTCGCAGGCCTATTTCGACGTTCTCGCCTCACAAGACAACCTCGCCACCATCGGCGCACAAAAGCGGGCCATCACCGAGCAGCTGGCAGCAGCCAAGCGCAACTTCGAGGTCGGAACCGCCACCATCACCGACCAGCAGGAGGCCCAGGCCCGATTCGACCTCGCCGTTGCCCAGGAGCTCGCCGCCCTCAACGATCTCGAGGTCAAGCGCGCAGCGCTCGCCCTTCTGGTGGGTCGACAGGTTGGCACCCTCTCCATGCTCAAACCTGGCATCCAGCTGAGCGCGCCGCAGCCGACGCAGGAATCGCAGTGGACCAGCGCCGCGCGCGAGGCCAACTACTCGGTCCAGCAGGCGAGGCTCAACTCAGAAATCGCCAAGCGTGAAATCGAGCGTCAGCGCGTGGCGAACAACTTCACCGTGGATCTTGTCACATCGGTGGCACACGGGCGAAGCGCCAACTTCAATCAAGTGGGTACCAACTCCGTTATTGGCGGGGTGGGCGTTCAGGTGGCCAAGCCCCTCTACACCGGCGGGCTGATTGAATCACGCATCAAAGAAGCCCTGGCTAGCCACGAGCGCACGCAATCCGATCTCGAAACCGCTCGCCGTCAGGCCGAACTCGCCGCCCGTCAGGCTTTCTATGGTGTCAACAGCGGGCTTGCGCAGATCCGCGCCCTGGAAGCGGCGGAACGGTCAAGCCAGCTCGCACTCGACTCAAATCTGCTCGGCTACCAGGTGGGCGTTCGGATCAACATCGATGTGCTGAACGCGCAGCAACAACTTTTCACCACCCGACGCGATCTCGCCCGCGCGCGCTACGACACGCTCCTGAACGGCCTGCGGCTGAAGACCACCAACGGATCGCTTGGCGAGACCGATCTCACAACCGTCAACGCCATGCTGGTTGCGGGCGCACCGGCAGGAAAGTGAACGCCGTCGCGATGGCGCCTGACGAGGCCGGCTCATCCCGATGAAAGTCCGGCCAATCGTCGTCACCCTCACCAGCATTCCGCCCCGCTTCGAGAATCTGTCGCGCAAGCTTGCCTCGCTCGACCGACAGACAGTCAAGCCCGATTTCATCGAGCTCTATCTCGCGCGCAGCTATCGACGCTTTCCCGGACCGCGCCCAGCGCTCCCGCCACTGCCGGCAAGCGTGCGCGTGGTCGAGGTCGAGCACGACCTGGGTCCTGCCACCAAGGTGCTGCCTGCCTGCCAGCGCTGGCAGAACGAAGACGTCGACCTGCTGCTCTGTGATGACGACCGGGCCGAGGATGCAGACTGGGTCGAGCGATTCGCGCGCGCACGCCACGAGCGGCCAGACGACATCATTTGTGAGGCAGGCTGGGCTGTTGACAGCGTTTCACCGCACCCGCGCACCGAACTCGATTTGCCGCGCGTGCAGGTCTCACCGCGGCTCGGCAAGAACCTCGCATACCGCCTGAAGCGCCTGCTCACGCTGCAGCTCTACACCCCCAAGATTCACATTTACTCGCAGTCGGGCTATGCCGACGTCTTTATGGGCGTCTACGGCGCAATGATGTCGCCGCGCGTCTTTCATGCTGACGCCTGGAAAATCCCCGACATTCTCTGGACCGTCGACGACGTTTGGCTCTCCGGCATGGCCCGCGCAAACGGCAACAAGGTCTGGGTCAATGCCGTCGCCCGCACCATGCCACGCGACAGCCGTTTCGACCGCACCTCAGCGCTCAAGGATCACGTTGAGCAGGGCGTAGATCGCGACGGCGCCAACCGGATGTGTATCGACTACCTGCGCGATCGCTACGGCATCTGGCGCTGAGGCTTGCGCAGCACCGCGGTCATGTTCTCGGAAGCAAAATCGCGACGCCGGAAATAAACCAGGTAAACCAGCGTGTTCAGCGCCCAACGGAACACCCGGCCCAGCAGTTTTCTCAGCCAGCGAACGGGGCTGGAGCTATAGAGCACCTGCGCCTGTCCGCCCGCAAACAGCAGTTCGGCTGATACCGCCCGGGCCAGGTATTCCACCTTGCCGCTACCCAGCACGGTGACGTGCGTGATGTCGCTGTTCTGATGGATGAGCCCAAAGGGTGAGTCACCGTTGGGAAAGCGCGCGATGAATACGCCCCCGGGTCGGAGCACCCGCATCACCTGGAGCAGCCAATCGCGCAGCTGATCCTGCGGGATATGCTCAAGGACATCGAAGGCCACCACCAGATCGGCGCTTTGGTCTGCAAAGCCCGTCAGGCCCTGCGCACACTCGGCGTTGAAACCTGCCTCGCGTGCGAGTCGAACCAGATCGGGGTTCACCTCCAGCCCGGACATTCGCCACTGCCGGTTTCGCCCGTACGCAAGAAAAGCACCGCTACCGAAACCCACCTCGAGCACATCCGATCCGGGGCCGAACTCGCGCCGGGCACGACGCACCTCGGCATCGAAATATTTTGAGTCAGCCTTCTTGAGACGGGCGAAGTTCTCGCTGCTCCACTGTTTCCATTCGAGGTAACCGGAGTCAAAGGCTGCGGGCGCCGCCGGCACAGCAGGCGGGAGGTTGTCCGAGGGCATAGGCGGTTCGCCAATTGCGAATGAAAGACGGAATTCTAGGCCTCGCGCGGCGTATGCGAGGCCGCTGATCGGAAACCCGTTCGGGCTTCGATGATCGGCGCGACCGCAGCCAGCGTGCGCGCCGTGGCCCCCCGATGCTGCGCAGCAAACGCCAGCGCGGCGGCTGACATGGCCTGTCTGCGGGCCGGCTCGCCGAGCAAACGTACGCTCTCGCCCACGGCTCCAGCGGCGTCAGGCACGCGCAGTGCGGCGCCGGTCGCCACCGCATCGTTGCTGATTTCCTCAAAATTGAAGGTGTGCGGCCCCAGGACGACCGGACAGCCCACCGCGCAGGCCTCGATCAGGTTCTGGCCCCCGAGCGGCGCGAGCGACCCGCCGATAATCGCAACGTCGGCAAGCGCATACCAGGCAAACATCTCGCCCATCGAGTCGCCGATGATCAGGTCCGGATCGACCGTGCCTGGTCCCTCCTCGTCGAACGCCGAGCGTCGCTTCACCTGCCAGCCCTGCTCGCGCGCGAGCTGAGCGACCGCATCAAATCGCTGAGGATGACGTGGCACAACCACCAGAAGCGGCCGCCCTGAGCCAGACGCCGGCTCGCCAAGGGAGCGCCAGGCAGCCAGTAGCATCGCTTCTTCACCATCGCGAGTGCTCGCGGCCACAACTATGCCCCGCGCAGGTTTTCGAGAGAGCAAGCGCTCACGCCATAGTGCACCTCGGGCCAACATCGGGCCTGGCGGGTCGATGTCGAACTTGAGATTGCCGATCGCTGGCACCGCCTCGCGCCCCAATTGCCGGAGGCGCAGCGCATCGGACTGGGTCTGCGCCAGCACCTGGTCAAGGCTCCGCAGCGCAGGGCCAATCAAGGCCCGCCAGCGCAGGCCCTTCCGAAGCGACCGCTCGGACAAACGCGCATTCGCGAGCACCAACGGCACCGAGGCGCTACGGGCGGACGCCACCAGATTTGGCCAGAGTTCGGTCTCCATGATGAGCCCCAGCACCGGGCGGGCCCGCGACAGCATGCGGCGCGTGGCACCCGGGTAGTCCCACGGCAACCAGGCCTGGCGCAGCCGCCCGACCGCCACCAGATCCGCCAGCGCACCCGCGCCGGTCTCGCGGCCGGTAGGCGTCATGTGGGTAAGCAGAATCCTGATGTCAGGCCAGCGCTCAAGCAGGGCCCGGATCAGCGGCTCGGCCGCGCGCGTTTCTCCCACCGATACCGCGTGAACCCAGACCAGCCGAGCCTCGGGCTCGGTCTTCGGACAGTATCCGAAGCGCTCAGCAAGCGCAGCAAGATAGCCCCTCTGGCGAAGCCCGCGCGCGACGAACCAAAGCAGCAGCGCGGGCGTAACGAGCCACCAGGCCACGCAGTAAAGTAGCCGCGCGAGGCGCTCACCGACGGTGATTCGAGCAATTGAGACCATGCTGGGGCCGGATGCTATGCTCTGGGAGCACCCTGGGCAAGCGCAGCACCCGTCCCGCGCGGACCGACGCTGTCGCCTGGGTTTCCCCCGGCTCGCTGTGCAGTCACTCTGCGCAGTCCGATTGATCAAGCGCGTGCAATGCCGCTCAGTCCCAACCCCGAAGTCATCGTCTTCAATCTGAAAGAGCGCTACACCGGTGTCTCGGCCACGGTCAACGCACTGGTGCCGCTCCAGATGGCGCAGTGGCAGCTCGGCTACTGTGGCACGACGCTCTCAAACGGGGTGCAGGGGATGACGCTGCGAGAGGCGATCCGGATCTCACGCCGCCCGCCGCCAGGCCGGGCGTTTCGAATCTGGCATGTGCGCCGTGACCACGAAATGATGGCGGGCCTGTGGGCGCGCGACATGCTGAGGCTCCCGATCCGCCTGGTGTTCACCTCGGCCGCCCAGCATCGACATGGCTGGTTTCCGCGCTGGCTGATCTCCAGAATGAACGCGGTGATCTCCACCACCGACAAGGCGGCAAGCTTTGTTCCCAACACCACCGCGGTGATCGCCCACGGCATTGACCTCACCCGGTTCAGTCCCCCGCCTGACAAACTTGCCGCGTGGGCCGACAGCGGGCTGCCTGGCCGCTACGGCATCGGTGTGTTCGGACGCGTTCGCCCCGACAAGGGCACCGACGTTTTTGTCGAGGCGATGATCGCAGCGCTGCCACGGTTGCCCGACGCCACCGCCGTGATCGCCGGCCTGGCCCAGCCGCAACATCAGGCCTTCGAGGAAGCGCTCCGGCAGAAAATCGCAGCAGCCGGACTCTCGCAGCGGATCGTCTTCCTTGGCGAGGTCCCCGCATCGCAGGTCGCTGACTGGTACAGGCGCTGCCTCATCTGTGTGGCGTGTCCGCGTTATGAGCCATTTGGTCTCACGCCCTTCGAGGCGGCCGCCACGGGCTGTGCCCTGATCTGCTCGAGAACCGGCGCGTTTGAGGCGCTGGTGCAGCCCGGTGTCAACGGGCTCCTGGTGGATCCGGGCGATGCGAGCGGGCTTGCGCATGCGCTGTCCACCCTGCTTGCCGATCCTTCCGCCACGGCCGCGATTGGCAGTCAGGCGCTCGCCCGCGTGAAAGCGCAGTTCACCCTTGAGCGCGAAGCCGAGGGCGTCAGCGCGGTCTACCGGCAATTATTCGCCGAGGCATGAGCGCATTGATGCCCTCCTCTTTCAATGGCACGGCTTCAAACGCCGACCTCTCGCAACTCGACCGCGTCACGGTCATTGTCGTCACCTTCGAGAGCGCGCACTGCCTGCCGACCCTCGCCCCGCTACTGAGGGTCTGTCCTCATGTGATCATCGTCGATAACGGCAGCAGCGATGGCAGCGCCCCGATCGCGCGGTCCATGCTGCCGCATGCGCAGATGATTGCACTGGAGCGAAATCTCGGATTTGGCGCAGCCAACAATCGCGCGCTCGACCGGGTGGTAACGCCGTTTGCCTTCCTCCTCAATCCCGATTGCGAGATTGAAGCTGAAGACCTGGCCATTCTGGTGCAAGAGGCCACGCGCTTCCCTGATGCAGCGATCGTCGCGCCACAATTGATCAATGCACGAGGAGAGCCCGACCTCAGTTACCGCTGGCCAAGCACGCGCTGGGTGTCGCGGGGTCCGGGTGCGTCCGCTCCCCTCTGCGTGGGCTTTGTATGCGGCGCAGCCATGCTGTTCGTGATGGATAACATGCGAGGGGCCGATCGCTTTGACGAGCGATTTTTTCTGTACTACGAGGACGACGATCTGTGCCTGCGAATTTTCGAGCGGCAGCGCGCCATCATTCTCATTCCACGCGTGACCGCCGTGCATCGATCGCGCGGTTCGGTGGGTGGCAGGCAGCGACTGCGCGCCGAATACCTCCGTGGCTATCATCACGCGCAGTCAAAGCTGCTGTTTGCCGAAAAACATACCGGCATCGCGGCCGCGCGCAGCCTGCGCACGCGCACGCTGACTCTTGCCCTGGCCGGCTGGCCGCTCAGACTGATTGCCTTCTCGCCCCGAATGCTCGCCCGCCTGAGCGGGCGAATCGCAGGTCTGAAATGCTGGAGACCTCATGACTGATTCCGGACGCCGCCGGCCGACACTTTGCATCGGCATTCTGGCCATGAACGAAGCACGCCGTATTGCCGCCTGCGTGGCGAGTGCGTCCTTTGCGGATCAGGTGCTGGTGATTGATTCCGGCAGCACCGACGACACCCGGGACATCGCCGCTGCCGCCGGGGCCGACGTTCATGTTTACGCGCAATGGGAAGGCTTTGCCACCCAGCGTAACCGACTGCTCGCGCACGTCAGCACCCGCTACATTTTTTTTCTGGATGCCGACGAAGTCATTCCGCCTGCGCTTCGCGATGAAATACTCGAACTGATCGCGAGCGACCAACCGATTCGGGGCGCCATCCTCTGGAACCAGGTCGCCTATGGCCGACCGCTCAGTGCCATGAAATCCACCGGGGGCATCGAGCGACTTTTTCGCACCGATACGCTGCTCCGCTTCGAGGGTGTAGTGCACGAGGGCGCAGTGCTGAGCGATCCCTCGCCGCCCGTCATCACAATGCGTAACCGGCTTCTGCATTACTCACGCGAGACGGTCTACGACAGTCTGCTGAAGCTCGCGCAATATGTGCAGCTGGGCGCAGCCAAACGCGCAGCCGCCGGCAAGACTGGCGGGCTGTTGCGCGGCCTGGGCTCGGCACTCGCCATCTTTATCCGGCTTTATTTTTTTCGACGCGGTTTTCTCTGCGGCGCTGAAGGATTCCTGTTCTGTTTTTTCATCGCGCTCGAGTGCTTTTTTCGCTATGCCGCGCTCAAGTATGATCGGGCGATTCTGAATGGCACGGTCAAGCGCTGAGCGTGCTCATGCTGGCGCTTAACGGCCAGCGGAACGCCCTCTCTCATGAAACTATCGCGAGTCCTTCAATTCATTCACCAGGGTAGCCTGCGCGTGCACTTCAGCCAGCACGGCGAAGACGTGATGTTGCACAAGTTGTTCGGGCGCAAGCAGTCCACTGGGTTTTACATCGATATCGGCGCTCACCACCCGTTCCGGCAGTCCAACACGGCTTACCTGTGGCTGATGGGCTGGAATGGCGTGAACGTTGACGCCAGCCGAGCGGCCATCAATCTCTTCAAGCGGGTACGGCCGCGCGACGTCAATCTATGGACCGCCGTGGTTGACGAAGCAACCGCCGCGGACCAGACCCACATCACGCTCCACTCCAACATGGCACTCGATCTGGGTGCCACGTGCGATCCAGAGCTCGCTAAACAGCGCGGCACCACGCGAACCGAGCAGGTGCCCTGCACCTCAATCACTGAGATCATCAACCGCTATGGTGCGGCAGAAGGCCCCGGTCTGGACCTACTCAATATCGACATCGAAGGCTTCGATGAGCGCGCAATCGCGTCCATCGATCAATGGCGGGTTCGGCCACGCGTTCTCTGCATCGAGATGGCGCAAAAGGATATTCGCGCGCTTCTCGACTCGCGCACCTGTCACACCCTCGAGCGTGCCGGATACCTCCTGACCGACCGGATGGGGCAATCGGCAATCTTTCAGCGACAAGACGGCTGACGTGTCCGGAACGCTGCCCCGATTCCGGTCTGCGCAAGCCGCAGCAGGCGTGGCGCTCGTCCTGCTCGCGCTGTCCAGTCTCAACTCCAAAATCGCGGGCACCCTATGGGGCCTTGCGTTCATTGTCACCGCCATCATCGCAGCACGGCAACGCCCCTGGCCGATATCGGACGCGCTCGATCAGATCGCCCGCGTCTGGCTGGTGGCCACCGCACTCGGCCTGATCCTCTGGATCGTGAGCGCAGCCATCTGGAATGAACTCTATCCTCAGTACTCGTCTGAAATCAACGCTGGCATCCGCTTGGTCACTGGCGCGCTCGCCGCCTATTGGCTCACCCGTGTGGTGCGCTTCAGGCGCAGCGCGACGGGTAGCCATGCAATCACCGTCGCACTCTCGATCGCCAGCCTGGTTGCGTTGGTCGTGGCGCAACTCGCCCATGAACGGGAACAACTGCCCAGTCACGCCATCGCCTGGGCCGCAGCGATGGGTCTCATCATCGTGCTCCTGGTGGCTCGTGCCGCTGACAGCACCCAATCTGCGCGCAGTCGTGCAGTGGCGGCGCTGGGCGTCCTCTGCGGTGCAATCGCCATCCTCGGTAGTCAGTCGCGAGGCGTCTACCCCGTGATCGTTTGGTGCGTCGCAGTATTGCTCGTCAGCTGGTACCGCCGAAGCGCAAGCCGCGCACATGTACTGATCGCAAGCGCCTTCAGCGGGCTCGCCATCGTCATCGGGCTTGCGATCGCTATCGCCCATCCCTCCGACCCGCTTCGCCTGCGAGAAGCGATCACCAGCGTTCAGCAGGTGCGGGACACGCAGCAATACAACACCCCCACCGGTGCGCGGCTCTATCTCTTTACCCTCGCCTGGCGAACTTTCAAAGAGTCGCCCTGGATCGGCGTCGGCGCGCAGAATCGGCTCGCACTGATCAAAGAAAGTGGACTGGGAGAGTCCGAGGCGAAGGCAGCAGCGCTTTGGCACGTAAGGGATCTGGGTCATGTCCACAACGCTTACCTGCATCACGGCATGGACGGCGGCGTAATCTCGCTCCTCGGTTTCCTGCTCCCGCTGGGCGCGCTCGCAATGATGGCGATCCGGCTGAGGCCACACTACCCCGCCTCGGCCCTGCAGATGTGGGGCATTCTGTTTGTTCATGCGGTCAGCAACCTGACCAGCGTGAATCTGGCTCACAACTACTACGCGCTGATGCTCGTGATCAGCGTCGCCCTGGTACTCGTACAGGCACGACTGGCCGGCCCCTTTGAGCCGTCTCCTCGATAAGGTGTCCGATGCAAACCGCCGAACCTAAACGTCTCGTTCGCAAGCTCTACAAAGCGCTATCGCGTCTGGTCCTTGCCCACCCCGCGCGGGCGGGTCATGCGCTGCCATCGGTCATCTCCTCGGCAGGCAGTACCCAGGCGACTTCCCAAGCCCTCGTCGACCTATCGCTACAGGCTGCCGCGCTCGCAGCGCGCACCCCGATCACAGGCTTTCGTCCCGAGCTTGCCGACAGCGTGCTCTATAACCGTTACCCGGGCGAGCACTATCGTTTGTTGAAAGCGATGGTCACCTTGCTCGAGCCCGAGTCCGTTGTTGAGATCGGCACGTTTACTGGCATGGGATCCTTCGCGCTCGCTCAGGCCGCGCGGGGGCGCCTTCATACCTTTGATGTGGTGCCCTGGCGCAACTTCGAGAGCCATCTCAGCGACAGCGACTTCTCCGGTGGCCGGGTGATCCAGCACCTTGCCGATCTCGCCGACCCCGATCAGTTCAAAATCCACCAGCCCCTGCTCGACGCCTCAACATTCATTTTTCTCGACGGCCCGAAAGATGGCAGCTTCGAAGCACGTCTGCTCGCACAACTCACGCGGCTCTCGCCCTGCGCTGGTCGCATCCTGGTGATCGATGACATCCGATTCGTGAACATGGTCGACAACTGGAACGCGATTGCCTCACCGAAACTCGATCTGACATCGTTCGGGCACTGGAGCGGAACCGGGCTTGTTGACCTCTCTCAGCCCCTGCGTCTTTATTGAGCGCGGCGCGCGAAGGGCGCTGCGCTCAGTCAGAACGGCAGCGCCGCGTCGGGCTTTTCACTCAGGATCGCGCGCCTGAAGTCGGCCTGAATCCGCGCCAGCCCCTCACGCGTATCCGATTCAAACCGGAGCACCACCACGGGCGTGGTGTTGGAGGGGCGTGCAAGCCCAAAACCATCGGGATATTCCACCCGGATGCCGTCGATGGTGATGACCTCGGTACCTGCTGGAAAGCGCGCATTGCGCTTCAGGGCATCCACCAGCGAATGGTTCTCCCCTTCAGCGGTGGCGAGTTGAAGCTCGGGGGTGGTGATGGAGTCGGGCAAGCCCTCCAGCACTGCACAGGGGTCGGCGTGGCGCGAGAGAATTTCCAGCAGTCGCGCACCGGCATAGAGGCCATCGTCAAAGCCATACCAGCGCTCTTTAAAAAACAGATGCCCGCTCATCTCGCCTGCGAACGGGGCACCGGTTTCCTTCAGTCGCGCCTTGATCAGCGAATGGCCCGTGCGCCACATGGTGGGACGCCCGCCATGTTCGCGAATCCAGCGCGCGACATTACGGCTGCACTTCACGTCGTAGATGATTTCGGCACCCGGGTTACGCGACAGCACATCAGCGGCAAACAGCATCAGTTGCCGGTCCGGATAGATGATGCTGCCCGCCTTGGTCACCACACCCAGCCGGTCGCCATCGCCATCAAAGGCAATGCCGAGTTCAGCATCGGTTTCGCGCAGACACCGGATCAGATCCTGCAGATTTTCCGGGTGAGCGGGGTCGGGATGGTGATTGGGAAAATTGCCATCTACCTCACAGAACAACTCGATGACCTCGCAGCCGAGCGCGCGAAACAGCCGCGGCGCGAGGGCACCGGCCACACCGTTTCCGCAGTCGATGGCAATTTTCATTGGCCGGGACAAGCGCACATCTGAGGTGATGCGGGCGAGATAACGGTCGGTGAGGTCCACCTGGCGTAGCGTGCCTTGGGCGCCCGAAGGCGCAGCCGACAGCGCGCCACTTTCAATGGCCTTGCGGAGCGCGGTAATGGCCTCGCCATAAAGGGCGTCTTTGCCCACCACCATCTTGAGCCCGTTGTAGTCGGGCGGGTTGTGGCTGCCAGTCACCGCAACGCCGTTGCCGGTGTTGAGTTCGAAGGTGCCGAAGTAGACCACCGGTGTGGGCGCCATGCCAATGTCAATGACATCCAGCCCAGTTGAGAGAATGCCTCGCGCGAGTGCGGCCGACAGGCGCGGGCCGGAAAGGCGGCCGTCGCGACCGATTACAAACTCGCGCTGGCCAGCGCGGCTAGCAAGCTGCCCCAACGCTCGGCCCACCTGCTCGACCACCGCCTCGGTGAGCGTGTGGTCGACGATGCCACGGATGTCGTAGGCCTTGAAAATTTCAGGGTGATGGATGGTAGATGTCATGGGAGCTTAAAGCGAGGCTGGAGGATTCACTGCGCCAATCGTCTGAGGGGAACCACGCGGGCCACAGCCGGGTCGATCGCCCCGGCCGTCAACATGAGGAGGTCGCGCACTGCGGATTCGTCTTCGGCTCGCACGCCCTGGATGAGCAGCGACACCTTGGTGTCCAGCACCCGGGCGAGCTCGGCAGGCTCGTTCACCCGCATGATTTTCGGATGCGCGGTGCCCTCAACCTGACTCTGTGACAGCGTGAGCTCCTCATAGAGTTTTTCACCGCGCCGCAGGCCCGTAATCACAATTTCAATATCGCCGTTCGGATTGTTCTCATCGCGCACCGAGTGCCCAGCGAGCCGGATCATGTTGCGTGCGAGATCGATGATTCGAACCGACTCACCCATATCCAGCAGGAAAATTTCACCGCCGCCCGCCATGCTGCCCGCCTGAATCACCAGCTGCACCGCCTCATGGATCGACATGAAATAGCGGGTGACCTCGGCATGCGTCACCGTGACGGGCCCGCCGTGTGCGATCTGCTCTTTGAAGAGCGGAATGACCGACCCCGACGAGCCGAGCACATTCCCGAACCGGACGGCGCAGAAACGCTGGCGCCGGTGCTCATCGCGCGCTCTTCTTGCAAAGTCCTGCAGGATCAGTTCCGCCCATCGCTTGGTCGCCCCCATCACATTGGCGGGTCGGACAGCTTTGTCGGTGGAAATAAGCACAAAGGTTTCAACACCGTGGTCAAACGCCGCTTGCGCAAGCGTCTGGGTGCCCAGCACGTTATTGCGCACCCCCGCGAGTACATTCTGTTCAACCAGCGGCACATGCTTGTGGGCGGCAGCGTGGTAGACGCTCTGGATACGGTAGTCACGCATCAGGCGGTTGACCAGTTCGCGATCGCCCACCGAGCCCAGATGACTCAGCACCTCGCAGGTGGCAATCGGCCGCAGTACGCGATCAATCTCATAGAGCGCCGCCTCGGACATTTCGAGCAAGATGAGCCGCGAGGGCTTCAGCGCGGAGACCTGGCGACAGATTTCCGAACCGATGGAGCCACCCGCCCCGGTGACCAGCACCACCTTACCCGTCACGCATTGACCGAGCAGAGATGGGTCGGCACCGACAGGGTCTCGACCAAGCAGATCGCTGATATCCACCTCGCGCATCATGCTCACCAGATGCCGCCCAGAGGCGATATCAGCCAGCGCCGGAAGAATGCGTACCCGCAGTGCGAAGCCTTCAAGGAGCGTCACCACTTCGCGTCTGCGCGCGGGCGTGGCGTTGGGCAGCGTCACGATTACATCGCGGATGTCGAAGTTTTCGATCAGCATCGGCAGTTCAGCCGGGGAATAGACGCGCAGTCCGCTGATGTCCTTGCCATGCAGCGCGGCGTCGTCGTCGAGGTAACCCGCTGGAAACAGATCGCGCCCCCGTCTAAGCGAGGCCGCGAGTTGGCGCCCTGCAGTGCCCGCGCCATAAATCAGCGCCTGGCGCCCCGCAAAGCGCCGGTGAAGCGGCATCCAGAGCAGGGTGCGGGCGATAAAGCGCGAGGCCACCACGAACCCGGTTCCCAACAGCCAGTAGAGCACAGGGACGGTACGCGGCAGTCCTTCGATTCCCGTCATCTGGGTGAGGAACGCAAGGCCCGCCCACAGCACAGCAGCAAGGGTCATCCCCTTGGTAATGGCCCAGAGCGCGTGTTCCCCGACAAAGCGAATGATGGAGCGGTACAGGCCAAAGCGCAGAAACACCGGAATGGCGATGAGCGGGGCGGCCGCAATCAGCAGCCACTGCTCCGCGCTGGGGAGGAAGGTCTCGCCCATGCGCAGCCAGTAAGCGGCGGCAGAGGCAGCAAGCAGCAGGCAGAGGTCAATACCCATCATGGCCCACTGCTTGGCTGGTCGACTCAAGCCCAGCAGTCGTGTGATCGCCCGATTAAACACTGAAGCCACCGACATCGGTGAATGGTCCTATGGAAACGCCGCGCAGCCGAAGAATATACACTTCGCTATTGCGTCCTATCGCGGCTGCCGCAGCCGCCGCAACGCGCGTCCGCGGAAAACTGCCCAGATGCCCAGCAAAGCTCGCGGGCGAAATACGCCCGTTTTGCCGGGGCCTCGAATCCAATGCCAGGAATCAGATAAGACCGATGCTGCGTTTTCTCGATGTCGTGCTTGCAGCGATCGGACTGGTCGTCGCCGCACCCGTCATGCTGATCCTTCTGGTACTGGGATACTTTGATACCGGAGCGCCGATCTTCACTCAGGTCCGCGTGGGGCGGCACCAGCGGCCTTTCACGTTGATCAAGTTTCGCACCATGCGGCAGGGCACCGAGTCGGTAGCCACGCACCTGGTCGACCCGGCCGTGGTCACGCCGCTGGGCTCGGTGATGCGTCGAACCAAGCTCGATGAACTGCCGCAGCTCTGGAACGTTCTCAAAGGCGAGATGAGTATGGTGGGCCCCCGCCCTTGCCTGTTCAGTCAGCAGGAACTGATCCAGGTCCGCACGGCACGCGGGGTCTTCCAGGCCCGGCCAGGCATCACCGGCCTCGCCCAGGTTCAGGGCATCGACATGTCTGCCCCCGAACTGCTCGCCGACACCGATGCCCGGATGCTTGAGAGTCTTGGCGTGGCGGCCTATCTGGGCTATATCGTCAAGACCCTCACTGGATCCGGCCACGGCGACCGGATGCGCGGCTAACCAACCATCACGCTTATGCATGCCCCCTGGATCATCGGCGACCTGCAGGGTTGCCTCGACCCGCTCCTCCGCCTGGTCGAACAGCTTCCGCCCAAAGCGCCGCTCTGGCTGACCGGCGATCTGATCAATCGCGGCCCGCGCTCGCTTGACACGCTTCGCTGGGTGATCGAACAGGGTGAGCGGATCACCACCGTGCTCGGCAATCACGACCTGCACCTGCTGTCGATTGCCGCGGGACTGCGCAAACCCCATCGGACCGACACTTACGACGACATCCTTGCCGCGCCCGATCGCGCCCAATTGCTCGACTGGATCCGCAGCCGCCCGCTCGCACACTTCGATCACGGCTGGCTGATGGTCCATGCAGGGGTACTGCCGCAGTGGTCGGTTGCGCAAACGCTTTCAGTTGCGGCTGAAGTTCAGCAGATGCTCTCCGGCCCAGACTGGCTCGCGTTTCTTCCCCAGATGTACGGCAACGAACCCTCACACTGGGACGATGCGTTGCACGGACCCGAGCGGCTGCGGATCGTCATCAATGCGCTCACGCGCATGCGCTTTGTCGACGCCAACGGCCGGATGGAATTCGCCACCAAGGAAGGCATCGGCGCAACGCCCGCCGGGTTCATGCCCTGGTTCGATGCGCCAGCACGCAGAACCGCAGACACGCCGATCGTGTTCGGGCATTGGTCGGCGCTTGGCCTCATCAATCGCCCCGATCTGGTTGCAATCGACACGGGCTGTGTCTGGGGCCGTCAACTCAGCGCTATCCGGCTCTCTGATCGCAAAGTCATTCAGGTGCAGTGCCCAGACTGCGGAGCCCAGGGTGTCTAACAGTCTTCACACTCGCCCGCAAAACGCCAACCACCTCGCGACCGGCCTGCCGCAAGGAACGCAGTCTTGATCGCTTCCGCATTTCGCATCGCACGTCGCGCGCCACTTGCCATCGCGCTATTGCTGGGCGGGCTCCTCACGATTGCGGTCGTCTTCCCGCGGGTGAGCTATGCCCGGCGCGACCGGATCATCGCGCGCTGGTCGCGCTGGCTGCTTCGCGCCTGCGGGATCAGGCTGGTGGAGCAACCCGCTCAGTCGGCGCAGTCGCTTGCCTCGCTCCAAGGGCCCGCGCTGATCGTCGCGAACCACATCAGCTGGATCGACATTTTTCTGATGCTGGCCACCACCTCGGCGCACTTTGTTGCAAAGATCGAGATCGCGTCGTGGCCGGTGGTGGGGCGGCTTGTCATCGGTGCGGGCACACTTTTCATTGAACGGGGCAAGCGCCACGCAGTCCATCAGCTCAATGAGCGCATCCAGAGCATGCTGGCGGCAGGTCGGCGCGTGGCAGTCTTCCCGGAAGGCACCACCAGTGATGGGCTGCGTCTGCTCCAGTTTCATGGCAACTTGCTCGAACCCGCCCTGCGCGCGCAAGCGCCCATCATCCCGGTGGGAGTCCGCTACACCGACCTGCAGGGCCAGTACAGCGCTGCCATCGACTTCACGGGCAACATGAGTTTCGGTGAATCGATGAAGCGCATCCTGGGTTCACCAGGATTCATCGCAGCGCTCCACCCGCTACCCGTGCTGAGCGAACCTGCCACGCGTCAGCAGGCGGCACGCTCCGCGCGTGCGGCGATTGCCGAGCGGCTTTCACTTCCAACGGACGACACGGTTCCCGATACCCTTCGCACCGCGATGAGCGCGGCGCGGGGGCGCACCGGTTAAGCGAAGTCACGCGCGCAACCCGGCCTCGGGCAGCACCGCCAGCACCACCAGCTGTTCCGGACGGGCTTTCGGTACCGCCCGAAGTGATACCCGTGAATCAAGGGTGACGAAGCGGCCACCGTGACTCACAGCAAGCGCAAGCAGATAGGCATCGGTGAGCTGTCGATGACCCGTGAGGTGATCCCAGGCAATGTCTGGATGACCCACCAGCGCCACGCTATCGGGCCAGAACTGGTGGCTTGAATGGCGCGTTGCCAAGCCCAGACGGTCAACGACGCTTCGGAGGGGCAATGCCCCCGGGTACGCGGGCTGCGACATGATACGGATGCAGCCATTTTGCGTGATCGGGCATGAGGCCCAGCCGGCAAATTGCGCGCGTGACATCCAGCGCGTGGCGCGCTGGTGGTGGATGTGGTCAGAATCGAGCAGGGCGATGAGCACGTTGACATCGAGCAACGCGCGCATCAGACGCCCTCTTGGTCGCGCAACACATTAACCGCGGAGTCGCTCACCACCGCTCCTCGCGAGGCAAAAGGCTGAAAGCCCCCAACCTGTGGTGCGCTGTCGTGAGCCACATACACCGGCCCCGCGAGCGCTTTCCGCACCAGGTCGGACACCACGGCACCGGCCGAGCTCCCGCGCTGATGCGCGAGCTCTTTCACGGCGGCGAGAACATCGGGATCGAGATCGAGCGTGGTTCGCATCACCTTACCGCATCAAGTCATCATGATGCGCTCGCATCATACACCCCTGCCTCGCGTCAGAGAAGCCCCCTGGCGCGCTCAAACACCACCCGCCCTGCCACCAGCGTGGCCCTCACCCGACCGAGCAACTCGCGGCCCAGAAACGGCGTGTGCGAGCCCTGACTTACGAGCGAGCCACGCGACACCACCCAGTGCTCATCGGGGTCGACCAGACAGAGGTCGGCAGGCTCGCCCACCGCCAGCCGGCCGCCAGGCTGACCCAGGATGCCCGCTGGTCCGGTAGTGAGCTTCACCAATGCCTGCTCAACCGGGACACGGGCCTCCGCCGCCCACTTGAGCGTGAGCGGCAACAGCAGCTCAAGCCCAGTGACCCCGGGTTCGGCCTCGCCAAACGGCAGCTGCTTCGCGTCATCATCGACCGGCGTGTGATCGGAGCAGAGCGCGTCGATCGTGCCGTCGGCAAGCGCCGCGCGAATGGCATCCCGGTCGCGCTGTGATCGGAACGGTGGGTCGACCCGACAGTTGCTGTCGAAAAACCCGATGTCCACATCGATCAGATGCACATGGTGAATCGCTACATCCGCAGTGACCGGCAAGCCCTCTGCACGCGCGCGACGCACCAGTTCCAGCCCAGCGGCCGAGGAAAGGCGGCACAGATGGACCCGGCAGCCGGTCACCCGCATCAGTTCAAAGATCGTGTGCAGCGCCACCGTCTCTGCGATCACCGGCACGCCGGAGAGGCCCAGCCGACTGGCGTAGGGCCCGGCATGCGCCACGCCACTGCGTGCGAGTTGCGGGTCTTGCGGATGCAGCCAGACGCTGTAGCCAAAAGTGCTCGCATACTGCATCGCCCGCATCAGGATCTGGGTGTCGGAAATAGGTGCCAGGGCGTGCGAAAAGCCAACACAGCCAGCCTCAACGAGCTCGGCCATTTCGGTAATTGTTTCGCCCTTCAAGCCCACGGTCAGGGCGCCCACCGGATAGAGACGTGCACCGTCAATGCCGCGCGCCCGGTACTTGAGCATTTCGACCAGGCCGGGCTCGTCGAGCACCGGATCGGTATCGGGCGGACAGGCGAGCGCAGTGACCCCACCGGCCAGCGCCGCCTGCATCTCCGATTCAAGCGTCGCCTTGTATTCGAAACCGGGCTCGCGCAAGCGCGCAGCCAGGTCAACCACCCCAGGGAGAAGGAGACACCCTTTGCCGTCAATCACCCGGTCTGCCACAAACCCCAACGGCGCCGCCCCGACCGCAACCAGCTTGCCATCGGCGACATGAACATCGCTGGGTCCGTTGCCCGCTGGTCCACCGCCCGGCGCCACCACACGCGCGTTGACGATCGAGATTCTGAGGGGCGTGTTCATCATCAGGACTTTGCGAGAAGACTCATGACCGCCATCCGCACCGCGATGCCGAAGGTCACCTGATCGAGAATGACGGCCTGCGGACCATCAGCCACCGCAGAATCAATTTCCACCCCGCGATTCATCGGCCCGGGGTGCATCACGATGCAGTCGGAGTTGGCGAGCGCGAGCTTGTCTTCGGTGAGGCCGTAGTGCTTGAAATATTCCTGCGCAGACGGCAGCAGCGCCCCTCGCATGCGTTCGTTCTGCAGCCTCAGCGTGATCACCACGTCGACCCCGCGCAGCCCCTCGCGCATGTCATGGAACACATGCACGCCCAACTGTTCGAGGCCACCCGGAATGAGTGTTCGTGGGCCAATCACGCGCACCTCGGGCACCCCCAGCGTGGTAAGCGCGTGAATGTCCGAGCGGGCCACCCTCGAGTGCAGCACGTCGCCTACGATGGCCACGCGCAGATTGGTGAAGTCTTTCTTGAAATGCCGGATGGTGTAAACATCGAGCAGACCCTGCGTGGGATGCGCGTGGCGGCCATCACCCGCGTTAATCACATGCACGTTGCCGCGCGTACGGTCAACGTGTTCTGCAATCAGGAACGGCGCACCGCTTTGCGCATGCCGCACCACAAACATGTCGGCATGCATGGCGACCAGATTGTCGATGGTGTCGAGTAACGACTCGCCCTTGGCGGTGGACGAGGTGTTGATGTTGAGATTCACGACATCGGCCGACAAGCGCTTAGCCGCAATCTCGAAGGTCGTGCGGGTTCGGGTGGAGTTTTCAAAGAACAGATTGAATACCGACACCCCGCGCAGAAGCGGAACCTTTTTTACCTCGCGGTCGGACACCCCCAGGAAGCCAGCCGCGGTGTCCAGGATGTGATGGATCAGATTACGGGACAGACCCTCAATGGTGAGCAGGTGTTTCAGTTCGCCGTGGGCGTTCAGTTGCGGATGACGAGAGGGCATTGCGGTGGGCCGCCGGTTACTCGATCACAAGCGAAAATCGACCCGAGTCATCGCGGCTCAGCACAAAGGCGCGATCGGTCGGCAATTCATGCCGCACGCCGCAGAAATCGGCTGACACTGGCAGTTCGCGGCCGCCACGATCGATGAGCACGGCCAACCGCACGCGGGCAGGCCGGCCATAGTCGAATATTTCATTCAAGGCCGCGCGCACCGTGCGGCCGGTGAAAAGGATGTCATCAACCAGCAGGATGTCAGCGCCCTCCACCTCGAAGGCGAGACGGGTGGACTTGAGATCAACGGGCAGGCCGCGGCGCCCATAGTCGTCGCGATGAAAGGCGCTGGAGAGCGCGCCATCAGGACCCGACAACTGCAGGTCACGGCGCAGGCGCTCGGCCACCCAGACGCCGCCGCTATGCACCCCCACTACAGACAACCCCGCGCGCGCCTCAGCCTCGGGCAAGACAGCGGCGATCGAATCTCTCAGGTGCGCGTAGGCGCTTTCGACGTCAAGCGTAGTCATCGGTTCTGAAGATATTGTTGCAGGATTATCGCAGCCGCCTGGGCATCGATGTTGCGCCCGCTGCCCCCGCCCGATTCCGCTTCCACTGTGCTGTAGCGTTCATCGACCAGATCGACCGGCAGCCCGAACCGGCCATGAAGCTGCCGGGCAAACCGCTCGCAGCGCGCAGTCATATCGTGGGGTGTGCCATCGGGGTGAAGCGGTCGCCCCACCACCAGACGTTGTGGCTGCCACTCGGTGAGCAGCCGTCCGATCGCGTCAAACCCGCGCGCTGACACCCGGTTGTCAATCTGCGCGAGCGGCCGCGCACTCGCGGTCAGCGTGTTGCCCACTGCCGCGCCGATTCGCGATGACCCGAAATCGAAGCCGATGAGTGTTTCATCCCGCTCAGGCATGCCCGGCTGCCGACGCGAGGAAGGCGGGATTGATGCCGAGCAGCGCAAAGGCCCGCGCGAGCCGCTCATCGGCAGGCGTATCGAAGATGATCGAAGCGTCGGCCTCAACGGTCAGCCAGGCGTTGCGCGAAATCTCGTCTTCGAGCTGCCCGGGCCCCCAGCCCGCGTACCCCAGCATGACCAGAATGCGCTCGGGCCCCGTTCCGGCCGCCACCGCCTCCAGCACATCTCGCGAAGAGGTGAGGCCGATGTCATCGTTGACGATGACGGTCGAGCCCCAAGCACCCACTGGCTGGTGCAACACAAAGCCACGATCGGTCTGAACCGGCCCGCCTTGCATCACGGCCGACCGCGCGAGCCCAGAGGGGTTGAGTTCAAGCTCGATCCGGCGAAACAGCGTCGCCAGATCGATCTCCATGGGTCGATTGATGACCAGGCCGAGCGCGCCCTGCTCGTTGTGCTCGGCGATGAACACCAGACTGCCGCCAAAGTTAGGATCCTCCAGACTAGGCATGGCAATGAGGAAGTGATTGCTGAGGTCGCTCGCTGATTCGGTCATCATGATCGGATTATATGATCGCCGCCCGCGCCCTGTAACCGAGAACCCTATGACCGACCATCCACGCCCCATGTCCTCCCCTGATGCCGGGCTCGCCCTGGTCTGGCTGCGCCGCGACCTGCGTCTGGATGACCATGCCGCGCTGGCCACTGCACTCACGCACGCCAACCGGGTCGCAATCTGCTTTGTCTTCGACCGCAGCATTCTCGATCCCCTGCCGCGCACCGACCGCCGAGTGGCGTTTATCCGCGAGTCCCTGGTCGAGCTGGATCACCGGCTCCGGCAGCTGGGCGGCGCCCTGTGGGTGACGCACGGCGCGCCAGCGGAGGCAATTCCCGCGCTCGCCCAGCAGTTGGGCGCGCGAGTGGTAGTGGCCGCGCATGATTACGAACCTGCGGCGATCGCGCGCGATCGCGAAGTGGCGTCGCGGCTTGCCGCCTCGGGCTGTGAGCTCGTCACCTGCAAAGACCACGCGATCTTTGATCGTAGCGAGGTACTGACACTGGACGGTCGCCCGTTCTCGGTGTTTTCGCCCTATAAGCGCGCCTGGCTGCGCGCGCTTGAAGCCGCCCCCGGCGCGTTGGCCTGCCACGACGCAGCACTTGCCGGGCGGCTGGTCGCGCCGCAGCCGGGCACCGACGACCCCACTGCGTGGCATCAGACCGGCGTGCCCACTCTCGAGGCGCTAGGCTTTGCGCCCGTTCAGCTAGCCGACGTAGGCATCATGCCCGGCAGTTCAGGCGCTGAAAAACTGCTCGCCGATTTTGGTGGCCGCATTGGCCGCTATGCCGAAGCGCGCGACTTTCCCGGCAT
>CAIPNM010000120.1 GCA_903866395.1 uncultured bacterium | reverse complement strand
CGGCTGGGTGTCGCCGATTGCAGACCTGGGTGTGCTGCATGTCGAAGGCGATGACGCGCTTCGCTTTCTCCAATCTCAGCTCACCAATGATCTGGAGGGCCTGCCGGAGAACACCTGGCAGCTCTCGGGCTATTGCTCAGCCAAAGGACGCCTGCTCGCCAGCATGATGATCTGGCGCGGTCCCGACGGCATCCGGATGGTGGCTTCGCAGCCGCTACTGGTTGGGCTGCGCAAGAGACTTTCCATGTTCGTGCTGCGCGCCAAGGTCCGAATCAGTGACGAATCCGATCGCTGGTTTCTTTTCGGAATCGGTGGCGAGCGGGCAACTGAAACGCTACGGCAGCTGGGCGCACCTTGGCCCGCTCCCAAAGACATCATTTCGTTCGGAGATGGATACGTGCTCGGGTGTGCGCCGTGCGGGTCGCCGACCACGGCCTCCACAGCGGCCCTCGATCCCATGTCAAGGGGGTTGCTGCTGGTTCGCGTCAACGACGCCGCGCACCTGTGGGGTGTGCTGAGTGCAGGGCTCACCCCTGCTCCGTCTACAGTCTGGCGTTGGACCGAGATCCAGTCGGGGCTTCCTCGTATCGTCGCTGCGGGCGTCGAGCGCTTCGTACCGCAGATGGTCAATCTCGATCTGGTTGACGGCGTGAGCTTTCGCAAAGGGTGCTACCCCGGACAGGAGGTGGTTGCACGCAGTCACTACTTGGGCAAGTTGAAGCGCCGGATGTTCCTTGCGCAGGTGGAGGGCAGCGCACCTGAGGCGGGAACCGATGTGCTAGGACCGGAAGGAACGGAGCCCTGCGGTGAGGTGGTGCTGTCCGCGCCCTCGCCTGCAGGCGGTGCGCGGGTGCTATTTGAGTCCCAAATCGCTGCCGCAGACGTGGCCCGCTTGGCAGACGGCCGTGCGCTTCATCGGCTCGACCTTCCCTACGAACTCCCTGGCGGATGACGGGCGCTCTTGCCGGCCTGTCCGTGTTCATTTATTTCAAGGCGAACGCGGCTGACGACGCGAAGGTATTGGCTTCGATCCGCGCGCATCGCGACACGCTGCTTGCCCACGGCATCGTGCTTGGTTTCTGGCGCCGCGCCGATCCTGAGGCGGCCGGCACTGCCACCTGGATGGAGACCTACGAGGTCGGAAACCACTCGATGGAGTCGCTTCAGACATGCATTGACGCCAGTGCGTCAGCGTCAGGTTTGATCTCGCTTTCGCAGGGGCCTCGCCATGTCGAGCGCTTCGAGCGGATCGATCCCTGACCATGTGCCTGATCGCATTCGCCTGGCAGGCCAGTTCACGATACCGCCTGCTGCTTGCCGCCAATCGCGACGAGTTCCATGACCGACCTGCCCTGCCCGCCCATTGGTGGAGTGATCTGCCCGCGGTCTACGGCGGGCGCGACCTGAACGCGGGGGGCACTTGGCTCGCGATCAGCCGGCACGGCAAGCTTGCAGCGGTGACCAACTACCGCGAGCGACCCCACCGAGGTCCCGGCGAGCGCTCTCGCGGCGAACTCGGCGCAAGCTTTGTCGCGGGCGATCATCCGGCCACACACCATGCGCGGGCACTGCACGCCAGGGCCGATCGATACGCCGGCTTTAATTTGCTGCTCTTTGACTGGGCGGGTGCGGAACTCTCATGCGCGTATCTGTCGAATCGTCATCCAGACGCCCCACTACAAGAGCCCGCTCCAGGCGTTCATACGCTTTCCAATCACTTGCTTGATACGCGCTGGCCCAAATCGCTACGTCTGGGCAGTGTGGTCGAGCGTGTGGCCGACGACCACGATCCGATCGAACCGCTATTTCAGGCGCTTGCGGATCAACGTCCCGTGAGCCCTCAGGAGGTGCCGACAGACGCCGATCACACCGACCCCGACGTGCTGACACGGACTCCGTTCATTTTCGATGCACGCTATGGAACTCGCGCCTCCACAGTGGTGTCGGTGGGACATGACGGGCGCGTGTGTTTCGTGGAGCGAGCATGGCAGTGGTCACCCGACGGCGCTCGGTGCGTGGGCGAGCGCAGGCTTGAGTTTTAACGCGAGCGCATCACACAACGGGCTAGAGCTTGCGCCACATCCTGACGTGGTCAATCCCGGCTTCGAGATAAACCGGTCCTTCTCGCGTGAACCCGTGTCGGCGATAAAACGGCTCAACATAAGCCTGGGCGCTGAGCTCAACCTGCGGATGGCCTCGCGTACGCGCTTCTTCCACCAGGCGCTCAAGAATCTGTCCGCCGACGCCGGAGCGTCTGAACGCAGCCAGAACCGCCATGCGACCGATATGGCCATCGGGTAGCAGCCGGCCCGTCCCTACCACTACCCCCTCGGACCACGCCACGCAATGTAGGCAGGCTTCGTCAACCGAATCGAGTTCGAGCGCAGGGTCGATGCCCTGCTCGTGCACAAACACCTGGAAGCGAACCGGCTGTGAGGCCTCCCGGAGCTGGTTCCAGCTGCCTGTTTCGAGGCGCACCTTGGGCACCTCGCTCGCGGCTACAGGCGCGAGCGCGGGCTTTCGTGCAAACGGGTCATCGGGGTCCAGTCCTGATGCAATGGCTGCATGCCGGCCGTTAACCGAGGGAAGAATCGCGGGATGCGTGAACAGATAAAAGCGCCGCTCTGCGACAGCCTCGAATGTCATCGCTGCGACATCGGTCGCCGATAGCCGCCCCGATGACACGGCACGCTCCATTGATGCACGGGCCCGTAGCGTAGCCTCCGTCTGAGTTGGGTTCTCCGCGAGCGCAGCCGGCCGGTTACGCTCCGATTGCGCAATACCCGTTGGTACAAAGGCGGGACACAAGACCGTGACGCCGATTGAGGACCCGACTGCGTGCAGGTCGTGGTGCAGGGTTTCACTGAGGGTGACCACCGCGTGCTTGCTGGCGCTGTAGAGCCCCATGGTGGTGGGAGAAATGAAGCCCGCAACCGAGGCGGTGTTCACGATGTGGCTATCGTCGTTTTGGCCGAGCATGCGCGGCACGAAGCTTCGCAGCCCATTGGCAACGCCCATCACATTCACGCCAAGCACCCACTGCCAGTCAGCAGCACTGTGCTCCCAAACGAGACCCACCGGCGCCACGCCCGCGTTATTGAACAAGAGATGAACCGCGCCAAATTCGGAAAACGCCCGATCAGCAAGCTGGGCCACCTGCTCAGCGTCGGAGACGTCGGTCTGGACGGCCAGCACGCTGGCGCCGCTGGCGGCAAGTTGGGCAGCGGCCCGCTCTAGCGCCACGGCTTCCACATCGGCCAGCACCAGTCGCATGCCCAGCGACGCTGCGTGCTGGGCAAACGCGAGCCCGAACCCGCTCGCGGCGCCAGTGATGACTGCGATCCGGTCTGAAAAACGGTCCATACGCGACGCTCAGACCCGAACCAGCTGCTTGCCCAGGTTCCGGCCCTTCAAGAGTCCGATAAACGCTTCGGGCGCGCGTTCGAGCCCCTCTGCGACTGTCTCCCGCCAGCGCAGCCGGCCAGTGGCAGCAAGCTCGGAGAGCTCGGCAAGCGCTGGCCCCCAACGATCCATGTGGTCTGAGATGATGAAGCCCTGAACATGAAGCCGATTCACCAGGATCGAGCGCACATTGCCAAGCGCGATGGGTTCACCGTTATAGCCGGAAATCAGTCCACAGACGGCTATCCGGCCAAAGGTGTTCATGCGCGCCAGACACGCGTCAAGGCACACGCCCCCCACGTTCTCAAACAGTCGGTCGATACGCGCCCCATCGAGCGCACGGTCGAGATCACCGGCAAGGTTGCCAGCCTTATAGTCGACGCAGGCGTCAAAGCCGAACTCACCCACCACGATCCGGCACTTCTCCGCTCCGCCCGCGATGCCCACGACCCTGGCGCCCTTGGCGCGAGCAAGCTGCCCCACGACCGAACCCACAGCCCCGCTTGCCGCGCTCACCACGAGCGTCTGGCCAGCCTGGGGCGACAGAATGTCGTTGACGCCATACCAGGCGGTGACCCCGGGCATCCCAACCGCGCCAAGCCATGCCTGCATCGGCACGCGTCGGGTATCGATCCGCCGCAGTTCGCGAGCCGGCGCATTGGCGTAGGCCTGCCACCCCAGCCGCCCCACCACTTCGTCGCCCGCCTTGAAATCGGCATGCCGGCTTTCCACCACCTCGCCCGCGGTCCCGCCCTGCATCACTTCACCAAGCGCCTGGGGCGGCGCATAGGATCGAGCCTCATCCATCCGGCCGCGCATGTAGGGATCGAGTGAGAGCCAATGGTTGCGAACGCGCACCTGCCCCGCCTCGAGCGGCACGAGCGGGCTCTCCACCCATTCAAAGCAATCCGGGGTGACCTGTTGGTCTGGGCGGCGTGCAAGCCGCCACTGGCGGTTCATTTCAACCATTGGAAGGGCTCCTTCTGCGTGCCATGAAGCGAAATGTGCCCGACGCTCGCGCAACCAGTTCCCCAGCCTCGTCGCGAATCTCAGCCTCGCAGAACGCCAGGGTCCGCGTCTGGTGGACGCACGACCCGGTGCAACGAAGCCTGCCCTGGCCGCCCTGCATGAAGCTGGTCTTCATTTCGATGGTGGCCATCACCGTATCCTGCGGACCGGGATCGCGCGCGACCATCCGCCCGGCGATTGCCATGGTGACATCAAGCAGCGTCATCACCGCCCCGCCATGGGCATAGCCGGCCGAATTCAGATGATGGTCGGCGAGGTTGAGCTCGGCGACCACTCGCTCAACGGTGGTCTCGAGCAATTGAATTCCGCTGTACTCCACAAAGGGAATTGCGACATCGAAGCCCGACGGGCGATCTGATACCAACATACTGTCAGACCGCGGTAAGGCCGCCGTCGATCGCAAGGATCTGACCGCTGATGTGACGTCCAGCCTCAGAGCAGAAAAGCACCGCGGCGCCCGACATGTCTTCCGGATGGCCCAATCGGTGAAGTGGCGTAGCGTCGATGATGGATTGACCGAACTGCGCGAGCGCAACCTGGGTAAGACGCGAGGGAAAGAAACCGGGCGCGAGCGCGTTCACCGTGATGCCGAACTCACCCCATTCCCCAGCCAGCGCGCGGGTGAAATTCACTAATCCACCTTTGGTAGTGTTGTAGGCAATGCCTTCATTAGAGTTGGGCGGATTGCCGCGCAGACCGGCTGTGGAAGCAATGTTGAGAATGCGGCCGTAGCGACGCGGAATCATGGATCGACGACCGATTTCCTGCGTGAGAACGAACACCCCCGTCAGGTTCAGATTCACCAGCTTCTGCCAGGCCTCCAGCGGATGGTCCTCGGCCGGTGCCACCCAGGCGGTACCGGCGTTGTTGACCAGAATGTCGCAATGCCCCAGCCGGGCAAGCGCCTGCTCTGCAAACAGGCGAACCGCATCAACCTGGGTCATATCGCAGGTAAGGGCCGATGCGTTGATGCCTCGCGCTTGAAGATGCGCGACAGCTTGGTCGAGTTCCGCCTGCTTTCGTGCAGCAACCAGGACCTCCGCCCCCATCTCGCCGAGCGCCTCGGCAATCTGCAGGCCCAGCCCGCGCGAGCCGCCGGTAATAATGGCCTTACGCCCGGCCAGATCGAACAATTGCCTAACAGACATTGGCGCCCTTTTCAGCGAAGTAGGAGCGATGCGAGGCGCATCAATGAATGATTTCGAAAAGACCGGCCGCGCCCATGCCGCCGCCCACGCACATGGTGACCACCGCCCAACGAGCCTTCCTGCGCCGGCCTTCAATGAGCGCGTGCCCAGTCAGACGCTGGCCGCTCACGCCGTAGGGATGACCGATTGCAATCGCACCGCCATCAACGTTGAGCCGGTCGGCGGGGATGCCCAGGCGATCTCGGCAATACAACACCTGCACCGCAAACGCCTCGTTCAACTCCCAGAGATCGATGTCTTCGACCTTGAGCCCCGCACGCGCGAGTAGTTTGGGAATGGCAAACACGGGTCCGATCCCCATTTCATCGGGCTCGCAGCCGGCAATTGCGAACCCGCGAAAGTAGCCCAGAGGCTTGAGCCCACGTCGCTCAGCGAGGCCTGCATCCATCACTACGCATGCGCCTGCACCATCTGAAAACTGGCTTGCGTTACCGGCTGCAATCACACCCCCCGCGACCGCCGGCTTGATCTGTGCGACGGCTTCAAGGGTGGTGCCAGCGCGTCGGCCCTCGTCATCAACCAACATCACCTCGCGCGTGGCCAGCTGCCCGGTATTGCGGTCGGCCGTTGCCATCGTGACCGCGATGGGCACGATCTCATCGGCGAACCGACCGGCTTCGGCAGCCGCACAGGCGCGGTTCTGGCTCTGTACGCCGTATTCGTCCTGCCGCTCGCGAGAAATGTTGTAGCGACGTGCCACCTGCTCGGCCGTCTGCAGCATATTCCAGTAAATCTCGGGCTTCTTTCGCTCGAGCCGGCTATCCACCAGCATGTGCGTGTTCATTTCATTCTGAACGCAGGAAATGGATTCCACGCCCCCCGCAACAAACACATCGGCCTCACCCGCCATGATGCGTTGCGCAGCCATGGCGATGGTCTGCAGACCGGAGGAGCAGAATCGATTCACAGTCACACCCGACACCGTAACGGGACAACCGGCCGCGAGCGCAATCTGACGTGCGATGTTGGCGCCGGTAGCGCCCTCAGGGTTGGCGCACCCCATGAGGACGTCTTCAACCTCGGCCGACTCGATGCCCGCGCGCTCAATGGCAGCGCGCACCACATGTCCGCCCATGGTTGCACCGTGGGTCATGTTGAGCGCACCGCGCCAGCTCTTGGCCAGCCCCGTACGTGCTGTAGAAACGATCACCGCTTCACGCATGGATCTCTCCTGAACAGTTGTCTGATGGGCCGAAAAGCTCAGCCGTTAAAGCCCTTACCCGCTTCGATCAATTTGGCGAGCAAGGGCGCGGGCGTCCAAAACTCAGAGTCGCCGTGTGGGTTGCGCGCAAACTCGGCCATGCGCACTGATACGTTGTAAAGGCCATACAAATCGGCGTAGAGCATCGGTCCGCCTCGGTGCACGGGAAACCCATAGCCTGTGAGGTAGACCATGTCGATGTCTGAGGCACGGAGCGCGATGCCCTCCTCAAGAATTCGCGCGCCCTCGTTCACCAGAGAAAATACCAAGCGGTGAACGATCTCATCGTCCGACAGTTTCCGTGGCTTGAGGCCCAGCGAGGCTCGGTGGTCAACGATGAGCTGTTCGACCACCGGATCGGGAAGGGCGTCTCGCCTTCCCGCCTCATAGCGATAAAAGCCAGCACCGGTCTTCTGCCCGAAGCGGCCGAGCTCGCAGATCCGGTCAGCGATCCGCGGGTATTTCATGTCGGGCTTTTCCTGGTAACGGCGCTTGCGGATATACCAGCCCACATCGTTTCCGGCGAGGTCGCTCATCCGGAACGGCCCCATGGCAAAGCCGAATTTTTCAATCGCACGGTCAACCTGCTGCGGAAGTGCACCCTCTTCCAGCATGAAGCCAGCCTGGCGGATGTACTGCTCGATCATGCGATTACCGATAAACCCATCGCAGACGCCCGATACCACGCCGGTCTTGCGCAGACGCTTGGCAAGCTGCATGGTGGTGGCAAGCACATCCTTGCCAGTCTTTTCGCCACGCACCACTTCCAGAAGCTTCATGACATTGGCGGGACTGAAAAAATGGGTGCCGATCACATCCTGCGGACGGTTGGTGAACGCAGCAATGCGATCAACGTCTAGCGTGGAGGTGTTGGTTGCCAATATGGCCCCCGGTTTCATCACCTGATCAAGCTTGTGGAACACCTGCTCCTTCACCGCCATGTCTTCGAACACCGCCTCAATCACGATGTCGGCCGCGGCGATGTCGGCGTAGTTGAGCGTCTGGCTGATGAGCCCCATCCGGGTTGCCAGCTCATCAGCGCTCATGCGGCCCTTCTTCGCGGTGTTTTCGTAATTTGCGCGAATCGTAGAAATTCCCTTCTCGAGGGCTTCGGGCTTGGCCTCAAGCACCATGACCGGGATGCCCGCATTGGCGAAATTCATCGCGATGCCGCCCCCCATCGTGCCGGCGCCGATGACCGCAGCGGAGCGGATCTCGCGTAGCGGCGTGCCTTCAGGCACATCGGGGATCTTGCTTGCGGCGCGTTCGCCGAAGAATGCGTGACGAAGGGCCTTGGATTCCGGCGTCTGAACCAAGTCGAGAAAGAGCGCGCGCTCAAACCGCATCGCCTCATCAAACGGCTTGCTGACTGCGGCCGCGACGGCCTCGACGCACTTCATGGGCGCGGGGAAATTGCGCGCCACGGCGCCCACCGTGTTGCGTGCGAACTGCAAGAGCGCCTGGGCGTCAGGGTGCTCGATCCGAATATCACGCACCCGCGGCAGGCCCTTTCCTTCATCGACCACCCGACGCGCGAACGCCTTGGCGGAGGTGATGAGGTCGCCCTCGACGATCTGGTCAAAAAGTTTGGTGGCCGCCAACTTCTCCGAAAGCACGGTCTGCCCACTCACGATCATGTTAAGGCCCATTTCCAGGCCAACGAGACGTGGCAGCCGCTGTGTCCCGCCAGCCCCTGGCAGCACACCAAGCTTTACCTCGGGCAAGGCGATCTGCGCGCCCGGGCTTGCGACACGGTAGTGACAACCCATGGCCAATTCAAGACCGCCCCCCATGGCGACCGAGTGCACTGCCGCGATCACCGGCTTGGGCGAGCTCTCGATGAGGCGGATCACCGACAGGAGCGTGGGCTCCGCAATGGCCTTGGGCGTATTGAACTCACGGATGTCGGCGCCGCCTGAAAAGGCTCGACCACCGCCAGTGAGCACGATGGCTTTGATCGTGGGGTCGGCGATTGCCTTTTGCATCCCGTCGCAGATGCTGCGGCGAAGTTCATACCCCAAGCCGTTTACCGGCGGGTTCTTCATTGTGATCAGGGCAAGATTGCCGCTGACGGTGTAGTCGATCTGGTTCATTGCGAATCCGTCGCAGGAAAAAATTGATCAGAGTCCGGGCAGCCGATAATCTCTAAACTGCTCGCGTAACCGGGTCTTGAGAATCTTGCCCGTGGCACCAAGCGGAATGGCGTCTACAAACTGCACATCATCGGGCAGCCACCACTTCGCGATCTTGCCCTCATAGAATCGGAGCAGGTCTTCACGAGTGACCTCAACGCCTGGCTTCTTCACCACAATGAGAAGCGGTCGCTCATCCCACTTCGGATGTGCAATCCCAATCACCGCCGCATTGGCCACCGCCGGATGTGCAATCGCGAGATTCTCAAGATCGATCGAGCTGATCCACTCGCCCCCCGACTTGATCACGTCCTTGCTGCGATCGGTGATCTGCATGTAGCCCTGTTCGTCGATCGTGGCCACGTCGCCGGTAGGAAACCACCCGGCCCCATCGGCGTCGTACTGCAGCGGATCGCCTCCTTCGCTCTTAAAGTAAGCCTGGATGATCCACGGTCCGCGCACCAAGAGGTTGCCGTAGGTCTTACCGTCCCAGGGAAGGTCGGCGCCGTCATCGCCAACAATCTTCATGTCGACACCGTAAATCACGTGGCCCTGCTTCTCCAGAACCTTCTGCTGGGCAGCATCGTCAAGTTGCAGGTGACGATTTTGAAGACGTGACAACGTGCCAAGCGGAGACATCTCGGTCATGCCCCAGGCGTGGATCACATCGACACCATAGTCGTCGCGGAACGCGCGGATCATCGCGGGCGGGCAGGCTGAGCCGCCGATGACGGTTCGCTGAAGCGTGGAGAACCGCGCCCCCTGCTGACGAACATGCGCGAGGAGACCCAGCCAGACAGTGGGCACCCCCGCTGAGAAAGTGACGCCCTCAGATTCGAAGAGCTCGAAAATGGATGCGCCATCAAGTTGGGACCCGGGAAACACCAGCTTCGCGCCGACCAGCGGGGCCATGTAGGGAATGCCCCAGGCATTGACGTGAAACATGGGGACGACCGGCAAAATGACATCGCGCGCTGACCCTCCCATGGCATCGGGCAATGCAGCGCCGTAGGCATGCAGCACCGTTGACCGGTGGCTGTAAAGCGCCCCTTTAGGATTTCCTGTGGTGCCCGAGGTGTAGCAGAGCGCAACAGCAGCGCGCTCCTCGAACTCAGGCCACCGCCAGTTGCTCCGACCTGAGCGAAGCAACTGCTCGTAGTTCACCAGGTTTGGAATGGCGGCCGAAACGGGATGCCGATCTTCATCGACCATCGCAATCCAACTACGCACCTTCGGACAGCGCGCGGCAATGGCCTCGATGATCGGCAGAAACGTGATGTCGAAAGCGAGATGCGTGTCTTCGGCGTGATTGACGATCCAGGCGATCTGGTCCGGGTGTAGTCGCGGGTTGATGGTGTGGATCACTCCGCCCATCCCGCCTACAGCGTAGTAGATCTCCATGTGCCGATAACCGTTCCACGCGAGCGTGGCCACGCGGTCTCCATGCTTCACCCCTGCCTGCTCGAGGGCGTCTGCGAGCGTGCGCGCGCGTTGCTCGCAATCGACATAGGTGTAGCGGTGAATATCGCCTTCCAGGCGCCGGGAAACGATCTCGGTATCACCGTGGTGGCGCGCCGCGTGCCGCAGGATCGATGAGATCAGCAGCGGCATATCCATCATCAGGCCTTGCATGAATCCTCCTGGAAGCTTTGTGAGCCAGGTCATCAGTCACTAACCACTGGGTGCGAAGCATAACAATACCGGGAGGAGGGGCGGGGCTTCGGGCGGCCGTTGCAGGTTCCGATTAACATCCCAACCTTCTTCGATACTGAGCGGGCGATGTGTGCCCCAGCCACCTCATGAGCAAAGTGACCGACAAGATCGTACGTACCGATGAGGAGTGGAAGCGTGACCTCACCGAGATTCAATACAAGGTAACGCGTTGCCATGGCACCGAGCGTGCCTTTACCGGCGAGTACTGGGACCATCATGCGGCCGGCACTTACACATGCGTGTGCTGCGGCGCCGATCTGTTCAGGTCAGGTGAAAAGTTTGATTCCGGAACCGGATGGCCCAGCTACTGGCAGCCGGCCGAGCCGGGGGCGGTGGCAACCAAACGGGATTTCGGCTGGGGAATGCTTCGCACAGAGGTGCTGTGCGCGCGCTGCGATGCTCACCTGGGCCATGTTTTCAAAGATGGTCCAGAACCCACAGGCCTTCGCTACTGCATTAATTCGGCCGCGCTTCGCTTTCGGGACAATTCCTGAGCGTGCGCTGTACGGGCCCCGCCGATGGCGGACAATCGCCTAAGGAGCGCCTGCTGGGTTTACGCCAGCAGGCCGATCCGTGCGGGCGTTACTTAAACCCGCTTCACCTTTTCCAGCATACGAAACACAGAGCGCGACTTCCCAACGAAAAGCCGCTTAAGCATCTTGGGAAGGCAACGACGCTCGAGGGTGTTGCGGCGGGTGCGGGTGCGGTCAGCCATGTCATGCTCCGGATTGAATTAGCCAAACCTGCGATTATAGCGTCTGACGTCACACTTTTGAGAGCCGCCCCCTGATGAAGCTTCTCTTTGACCTGTTTCCCGTCATTCTGTTTTTCGCGGCGTTCAAGCTTGGCGATATCTATCTGGCAACCGGCATCGCGATTCTGGCCAGCATCGCCCAGATCGGTTGGCTCAAGATTGCCCGTCGGCCGGTGGAGCCGATGCAGTGGGCGGGTCTCGTCATCATTGTCGTGTTCGGCGGTCTGACCCTGATCCTGCGCGATGAAACCTTTATCAAATGGAAGCCTACTGTGCTTTACGTATCGCTTGCGGCGGCGTTGGCGGTGAGTCGTTGGGTGTTTGGCCGGAATCTCATCGAAAAGCTTATGGGTGCGCAAATTCAGCTCCCTCCTGCCATCTGGAGCCGAATCAACCTGGCCTGGGTGGTCTTCTTTGCCGGCATGGGGGCGCTTAATCTGTGGGTTGCCTACACGTTTAGCACTGACGTCTGGGTAAATTTCAAACTGTTCGGCACCATGGGGCTCACGATCGCGTTCGTGATCGCTCAAGCGCTCTACATGAGCCGATTCGCGCAGGACAAGGCACCATGAGACCCGAACCAGCGGAAATTCTGGCCCGTCTGGCTGAACGGTTTCCAGATGCGCAAACCGAGGTGATCGATGACAGCCACCTCCATGCGGGGCATGCCGGCGCAAGCGGCGGGGCCGGCCATTACACCGTTCGGATCACCTGGTCTGGCTTTGCGGGCAAGCCCCCAATTGCCCGACATCGGCTCGTGTATGATGCCTTGCAGGATTGGATGCCCGAGCGCATTCATGCGCTTTCCATTCAGGCGGTTGCCTAGATTGAGCGAGCCCAATCCCCCCTTCCCCTTCCCTTGCTGTGCGCTCAACGCGCCCAGGCCATTCAGGAACCCCGAATGATCTCTACCCGACTCTGCCGCACGACTGCGTTGCGGCCGGCCTGTTTTCGTCTGATGGTTGCGCAGCTTGCTTTCGGGCTGACGGTGGGTGTTCCGCTCAGCGTGTCTGCCCAGACGCAGAATCCTTCGGCGCCGCCCGTTCCGGCGCCCATCGCGACCGTAAACGGCAAGGTAATTTCGGCGCAACGACTGGATGACGTCGTCAATCAGCTTTCCTCTCAGGGGCGTGCCGACACACCAGAACTCCGGGCGGCGATTCGCGATCAACTGATCATTCGAGAAATCTTCGCCCAGGAGGCTGAGGCGAAAGGATTCGCGCGCAACCCCGACCTCACCCGTCAGCTTGAGCAGATGCGCGAAGATCTCCTGATCCGGGCGCTGATTCAAGACCATCTTGCCAACGTCGAGCCGGTAACCGAAGACGACGTTAATCGCGAATATCAACGCCTTCATGGGGCAGCAAGCGGCGACAAGGAATACCGCGCACGGCACATTTTGGTTGACAAGGAAGAAGACGCTCGGCAGATCATCGCCCAGCTTCGTAAAGGCGAGAAGTTTGAAACGCTGGCCCGTCGATCGCGCGATATTGGTTCCGCTCAGCAGGGTGGCGACCTCGACTGGGCGACGCCCGACACCTATGTCAAGGAATTTTCCGAGGCCATGGTCGCCCTCCAGAAGGGGCGATTCACCGAAAAGCCCGTGCGCACACAATTCGGCTTTCACATCATTCGGCTTGACGACGTCCGCACCACAACACCGCCGCCGATCGCGCAAGCCGCACCCCAGATTCGTCAGGATCTGGAGCGGGCACGCGTTGACAAGTTGCAGCAGGCGCTGCGGGCCAAGGCCAAGGTTCAGTAGCGCGCACGTCGCCGCTCAGCGAAAAAGCCGCGAAGCAGTGCGGCCGAATCGTCAGCCAGTACCCCCCCTGTGACCACCGTGTGCGGCGCCAACCGGCGATCTTCGAACAGATTCACCACGCTGCCGCATGCGCCGGTCTTAGGATCTCGCGCCCCGAACACCACCCTTCTGATGCGGGCATGTTGAATCGCACCCGCACACATCACGCAGGGCTCGAGGGTGACGTAGAGATCACAACCCGGGAGACGGTAATTGCCCAGAAGTGCGCCAGCGTCGCGCAGGGCTTGTACCTCCGCGTGCGCGCTGGGATCGTGACGGCCAATGGGATGATTGTGCCCGCGGCCGACGATCTTACCGGCCTGCACCACTACGGCTCCGACCGGCACTTCGCCGCATGCGCGAGCCAGGCGCGCCTGCTCAAGCGCGACCCGCATGAAAAGCGAGTCATCAGCCATATCGCCCTCGATGCCCTGGGCGATCCCTTCTGCGGCTGCCGCTCCGCGCGGCGCTGGCCCGCTCAGGCCGATTTCTGAATCACCGATT
>CAIPNM010000119.1 GCA_903866395.1 uncultured bacterium | reverse complement strand
GTCGTCGGCAGACCCGGGCTCGTCTTCGCTCAGAAAAATGCCCAGTGTGGATTCGAAATAGGTGCGGGGCGGATTTCGCAGGAGCCTTGCGAGTGCGGGGGCGCTGAGCCGCGGTGGAGCGGGTGCGGGCGTGGGTGCGGGGGGCGGGGTCGGATCGGCGGCGGGATCGGCGGCGGTTGAGGACGCGGAGCGCGCTGACGGTTCCGCCGCTTTGCCTGGCGCCGGCTGGCGCGGGTCGCCGGATGGGTCCGAATCTTCATCAACAGCTGCGCGCCATTCATGGGCGTGAGTGAAGAGCTCACTTCCCGCCTCGAAATACCGACGACTGAATGGCTGCAGGGGGTGGGTGGTCGTTCGATCGTCCACGGTCTGGGCGGACCAGCGCGCAATCAGGTAATCGCGCAGTTGCGCAACCAGCACTGAGGGCGGCTGCTCGCTGTCGTCCCGGACGCTTCGTCCGCTCCAGCTCAGGTAGAGCACGCGCCGCGCAGACAGAAGCGCCTCCAGCATCATCTGACGATCATCGTCGCGCCGGGCACGGTCCCCCGGCCGGCGCTGGCCGGCGAGCGCGATCAGATCGAAGTCGGGGCGCGCGGCGCGGCGCGGATAGTCACCATCATTCATGCCGATGAGGCACACGATTTCGAACGGAATCGCGCGCATCGGGGTGAAGGTACAAAAGGTGACGCCCCGACCGCGGAATGCTCGGCCGAGTGTGGGCGCATCGAGCGAAGCGAGCCAGGCCTCGCCCGCCACTGAAAGCGGAATGGCCTCCTCAAAACCCGCGGCCTCGCAGTCGGCGCTCCAGCGCTCGAGGGCAGTTTCAAGCGCCTTCAGGATGCCACGGTCGGCCGGGCTGTCGGCACGAACCAGATCGGTGAGCAGGCGCTGAAACCGGCTCGTCCAGCCAGCCGGGGCGGTTGGGGTGGCACACGTGCGAAGCCAGTCGCTGAGCACCTCCAGCAGACCCGCGAGGGCGCCTGCGAGCTCGGCCTCGAGCCCGCCGACCTCATCAAACGGTTCAATGCCGTCAAAGGGCTCACCGGACGCGGCGCGGGCCTCGCCCACTGCCCAGCCGAGCAGCATTCGCCGCAGGCCGAATGCGGCGGTGTTGACCTCGCCCGCTTCGCCCAGGCCGAGGAGGCTGCGCTGCTCGCGATCGAGCCCCCACCGGATACCCGCCTCCCGCATCCAGCGCATGAGCCGGGGGATGCCGTCGGGCTCTACGCCAAAGCGCGCAGCGATCGCCGGCACTTCAAAGAGCGCGCAGAGCTCTGAGAGCGTGCAGCGCTCATCGGGGATACGCAGCACCCACTGCAGGGCCACCAGAAGCGGGCTACTGCTGCGTGCGGCGAGGTCGGCGATATCAAAGGGAATATGACGGCGATCGCTGTCGGCGTATTGCCCGAACACCGCGCGGATCGCGGGCGCGAAGCGGTTGATGTCGGGCACCATCACGATGATGTCGCGGGGCCGCAGCGCCCGCTCGGCGGACGGCCCAGCGGGTGGTTGGGCCAGCAGCTCAAGCAGCTGGTCGTGCAGCACCTCAAGCTCGCGCACCGGTCCGTGAGCGATATGAAACACAATCGATTTGTCGCATGCGGGAACCGGTAGGCGCACCTTCCCGTCAAGGGGTTCCAGGTCGCGAATTTGCTGCTGCACCTGAGACAGGAGTGACTCGCCGGGCGCCTCCTCGTCGTCAAACAGGTCGATCCGATTGAGGTCAAAGCGCGATTTCGCCTGCTCGGCATCATCAAATTCATCGAGCAGCCGCACAAAATCCCGGGACTGTCGCCCCCACGCTGCAAGCAACGGGTTGCCATAGTGATGCATCTGATCGAACCCGACTTCCGCAAGATCCCGGCCGTCACGAAGCGGGTGACGGCGCCGCGCGGCGCGAAGAAGCTCGCGTCCCTCGAGGATGTCAGCCCAATGAAAGCGGCAGGGGTTGGGAATAGCGAGCAGCACCTGTGCATGTCGGGCGAGCGCAGCCAGTAGGCGCAGCGTGGGATGCGGGAGGCTGGACAGCCCGAACACCACCACCCGGCGCGGCAGCGCAGCCGTCCCGGCATCGCCCGGCGGGCGCTGGGCGAGCGCGTGAACGACCCGATCATGAACATGTGGCCGGATCAGTGCGCGCGCCTCGGGCGCGAGATCGGCGAGCACCCGCTGCCAGATCAGCGCCTGCCAGCGCTGCTCGGGCCGCAGACGCTCACGGGCGCCTCGAGCTGTGATGAGCACGTCCTCGCCTGCTGCCCAGCAATCCAGCCAGTCCGGGCGGTGGACCTGATACTGGTCGAACAGATCGGCGATCTGCTGCGCGAGCTGGTGGCGGCGGCGCGGCTCGCCTTCGCCCAGATAGTGAGTAAGCGGTGCGGTGATGGCCCCGGGGTCGGTGTGGCGGGCCAGGTCGGTCAGCACCCGCATCAGCCGCCAGGTCAGTGTGGCGCGGTCAAGCGGCGACCGCTCGGGCACGCTGTCCGCACCCAGCACCTGCCGGTAGAGCCGCCACTGGAATTGCCCAGGAAGTTGCAGACCGAGGGCCGCACACACGCCGCGACGCTGTGCAAGCGCCATCTTCAGCCACTCACCGGTGCCATTACTCTGCACCAGAACGATCTCGGATTCGAGCGGTGCGAGCGGATATCGGCTCATGAACTCGCCCACCGCATCGAGCAGCATCTCGATCCGGTTACCGTGAAACGCTACAAAACCAGGATGGAGCGCAGGCGTATGCAAGGCGAGCAAAAACTTTCGGAAAGTGCGTGGCGGGGAGCGGTGTGGCGCGCCGTCCGGGCACAATCGACCCGGGTCAGTCCCCGCACAATAAACCCATGAACCGCCCGTCATCAAACCTGTCGCGAACTTGCCCCGGAGAACGCCTCCGGTCCGGCTCGCGCGTGTCATGAACGCCCGTCGGATTCTGGTGCTCGGCGCAAGCGGAACCATCGGCCGGGCGGTGGTTCGAAGCCTCCTCGACCACGGCCACGATGTAGTGTGCCTGGTGAGGCCCCCCGCGGCATTCGCGCACGGCTCGCGCCACAATCCCGATGCCGTACCCGCGCACGCGCCGCGCGATGTTCCTGAAACCGCACTCGCGGGCGCTGATATTCGCTACGGTCTTGCCACCGATCCAGCGAGCCTGCGCGAACACGGGCTTCGCGGTGAACGCTTTGATGCGCTCATTTCATGCCTTGCCTCGCGCACCGGTGCGCCCGCGGACGCGTGGCGAATCGACTACCAGGCCCACGTCGATGCGCTATCCGTGGCGCGCGAGGCCGGCATGGGTCATATGGTGCTGCTGTCTGCGATCTGTGTGCAAAAGCCGCTCCTTGCGTTTCAGCAGGCCAAGCTTGCATTCGAGCGAAAGCTGATCGACTCAGGGCTTTGCTACAGCATCGTCCGCCCCACCGCATTTTTCAAATCGCTATCCGGACAGATCGAGCGTATACGGGCGGGTAAGCCCTTCCTGATGTTCGGTAACGGTGAACTTACGCGCTGTAAGCCGGTGAGCGATTCGGATCTGGCCGACTATCTGGTGCGCTGCCTTACTGATCCGACGCTTCAAAACCGGGTGCTGCCGATTGGCGGACCCGGGCCTGCGCTCACCCCGCGCGAACAGGGCGAAACCCTGTTCCGGCTCCTGGGCCGTGAGCCCCGATTCCGCTCGGTTCCGGTGGCCATGCTCGATGCAATCTACATGGGCCTGAGTGCGGCCGGGTGGTTGATCCCGGCGCTTCGTCAAAAGGCCGAGCTTGCAAAGATCGGGCGCTATTACGCGACCGAATCCATGTTGGTTCTCGATCCGGTCAGCGGCTGCTACGACGCCGATGCCACGCCCTCGACCGGGAGCGACACGCTGGCGGCCTACTACGAAGCGGTGCTGGACGGGCGTGCGGCAGCGCCCGACCTGCGCGAACACGCGGTGTTCTGAATCAGAACCTCGCCTTGACGGCTTCTTCGTGTGCGAGCAAAGCCTTTACGCTTGGGCGCGACTCCACGCGGCTTCGGTGTGCCATGCAGTTGGCAAAGCGTGACAGATCGGCGCCAAAGGCGCCGCCCCGCCGGAAGGTCCAGTAAAAGTAGGCATCGGCGCAGCCAAAGCGCTCGCCGAAGAACCAGGTCTTGCCTGCGAGCATCTGCTCGGCGAGTTCAAACTGTTCGACCATGCCTTCATGGCCCAGCGCCTTCACACGCGCTGCCGCACTGGGGTCGTCACAGTAGCGCTCGGGCCGGGCCTGCTGGGTGAGTTTGGGATGAATGCCCGACCCGCACCAGCCAAGCACCGACAGGGCCTGAATGTACTGCATGGGGTCAGACGGCATCAGACCCGCCTGCGGAAATTGCCGGTCGATCCAGGTCTGGATCGCGACGTTTTCGGTGATGACCGTGCCGTCGACGATGAGGGCCGGAACCTTGCCCTTGGGGTTGATCTTCAGGTACTCGGGTTTATGGTGTTCGCCCGCACCCAGATTGAGATCGAGCGTGTCGAACGATGCGCCGGCTTCCTTCAGCAGGATGTAGGGCGCAATTGCGCAGGCACCGGGGGCAAAGGCAAGCGTGATATTCATGGAGGTGGATCCTTCCTGGATGATTCCGAAACGCGGCGTTCTGCGCGCTATGACCAGCCGGTTACCTTGGGAAGCCAGGTACAGAGCGCCGGAAACAGGGTGATCACCGCGAGTCTTGCTATATCGGCGAGCACGTAGGGTGTGATGCCGCGGTAGATGCTCATAAGCGGAATGTGCGTGGCCATTGACTGCACCACAAACACATTGATTCCGATGGGTGGAATGATCATGCCCATGCTGATGAGGATCACATTCACCACGCCCCACCACAGGGGGTCATAGCCCAGTCCGATAATGAGCGGATAAACAAAGGGAAGCGTGATCACCATGGCGGCGATTTCATCGAAGATCGCGCCTGCGATCAGATACATGATCTGCAGCATCACGATCACCAGGAGCGCCGAGACGCCCAGCTTTTCAATCCCCTCGACCACGGCCTGCGGCATACCTGAGAGCGTGACGAAATAGCTGAACACCGAAGCCCCGATGATGATGACGAAGATGAGCGCGGTGGAGGTGACCGTATCGCGGATCGATTCGATGAAGCGCGCCATGTTGAGCCGCTTTCGCGCCAGCGCGATGGCAAATGCGAAGGTGGCCCCCACCGACGCAGCCTCATTCACGGTGAACATGCCGGAATAGATGCCCGCGCCCACCGCGATGGCGAGCAGCACCACGGCCCAGCATTCGCGAACCGTAGCCATTCGAGTAGCCCAATCGCTTCGAGGGCCGACCGGAGCCTGGTCCGGCGCAAAGCGTGCGTAGACAGAAACGGCTGCCATGTAAAACACCACAGTAAGAAGTCCGGGGATGACCGAAGCCACGAACAGCGCGGTGATTGAATTTTCGGTGAGCACGCCGTAAAGCACGAGAATCACAGAAGGCGGAATGATGATGCCCAGCGTGCCTCCGGTGGCAATGGTGGCCGCTGCAAAGCCCTGCCCGTATCGGTGCGAGAGCATTTCCGGTAGCGCAATGCGCGACATGGTGGCTGCGGTAGCGACCGACGATCCGCAGACCGCGCCAAAGCCCGCGCAGCCGAGCACGGTCGAAATCGCAAGTCCGCCAGGGCGATGACCGAAAAACGCGCCGGCAACCCGGTAGAGTTCGGTGGACAGGCCGCCCGCGTGCGCGAAGTTGCCCATCAGAAGAAAGAGCGGAATGACGGCGAGCGCGAGGCTGCTAAGTGCGCTCGAGGGTTCGGTGGAGAGAAGCGAGAGCGCAGGCTCCCAGCCGATGATGAAACCGCAACCGATGAGCCCCGACACGCCCATGGCCACGCCGATCGGCACATGAAGCGCGATCAGCGCAAACATGAGGCCGAGACCGAGCAGTCCGGTGAAAAGCGGATCCATGAGGCGGTTTAGTGCTCGGGTTCGTCGGCGTGGCCGCCCAGCGCGCGGACCCAGCGGTGAATGACCAGCATTTGGGCGGGGATTGCTACCGCGATGACGAGCGTGGCAACGAGCCACGCTGGCGCCACCGGTACCTCGATGGTGCGAGTGGTGGCACCCCTCCCGTACTGGTCAAGAACAAACAGGAAAAACTGCCACGTGACGAGTGCGAAGAACACCAGGGTGACCGAACCCCCGAAGATCTCGAGCATGCGATAGCCGCGGCGCGGCAGCGCTTTGCCAAGAAAACGGATGGTGACATTCGACTGGCTGAGGAGCCCTGCCGGGAAGGCCGTTGCGATGATCACCGCCATCACCAGGCTCAGGATATCGGTGAGGCCGGGCAGGCGAGACCAGCCCAGATAGCGTGCGGCGCCCTCGTAGGTGGTGAGCGCCGCCGCCACACAGAGGCCGGTAAAGCCGAGGAGCGCGAGCCGGTCGGTGAGTCGCGAAAACCGGCGCGCAAACGATTCCGCCACGGCGGACCCCTCAGCCGCGGATTTTCTTCAACTGCGCAACCGCCTCAGCGTAGATCTTTTCGCCGTTGGGCGATTTTTGAATCCACCATTTGTGCACCGCCTGCGCCTGCTGGGCGTAGCGTGCCTTGTCCGGGGCCGAGAGTTCGGCGAGTTGGATCTTGGCGTCTTTCTCGACGGTGGCCCGAATTTCCTGACCCACGCCCTCGTAGGCCTCGCCGGCCCCGCGCGCAAGCGTGCTGCCGCCGTGCTTCATGACGGCATCCTGGACATCCTTGGGAAGGCCATCGAAGGTTTTGCGATTCATGAGCAGAAGAAACGGAATGACGCCAATCGGTGCCAGCTGATTCTGCCGAACCAGGGGCAGGGTCTTGAAGGTGCGCATGCCCGACCAGCTCTGGATCACGCCGTCGAGTGTGCGGCGTTGCAGACCCTCGTTCATCTCGGGGCTGTCCATGGTTTCGGCGCTCGCGCCCATCACCTTGAGCCACTCTGCGTGAACTGCGCCCACCGAACGGATCTTCTTGCCCTTCAGTTCATCAAGTGACTTGATCGGGTTGGCCATCCAGAGATTGGAGATCTCGGTGGCGAAAAAGCCGACCAGATGAACATCCTCGATGCCACGGAGCATCTTCTTCTCGCAGAGATGCCAGCCCACCAGCGCTGCTTCGGTGGCGTTCTCGAAAAGAAAAGGCAGTTCGAAGAGCTGCATGTCCTCGAACTGTCTGCCGTGATAACCGGGCAGCACCCAGGCGACATCGGCGACCCCGGTGCGTACCAGATCGAACTGCTTGAAGGCGTCCTTGCCTAGCGAGCCGCCCCAGAAGCCCTGGAATCGGGCGCGGGTGCCAACCTCCTGCTGGGTGGCAAGCATCCAGGGCTTGATGACTTTTGCGACGCCCACCGACTGCTCGGGCACGAAAGTGGCGACCTTCACCAGAGGGGTTGATTGCGCCTGCGAGGGCGAAACCAAAGAGCCGGTAGCCATGGCGCCGGCGGCGCTGAGGAGGTGTCGACGAGTCGGGTTCATGGGTGTCTCCGAAGTTGTGTCTGGCGCCACGTCGGTCGGGTGGCTTTGCCGTCAGGGCCCTGAGTGTAATTCGGCCCGGTCGTTTTGTGCGCGGACCGGCCGGCCGCTGCCGAAAAACCGGAGCCGCAGGTGTGTCTGGCGCAATCAGTGTCGCGGGCTGTGCCCCAGGACCTGTTCAATGAGCGACCGGGCTGATTCGGGTAGCGCGTCGCCACGCCAGGCGACATGCCCGTCGGGTCTTACCAGTACCCAGCGTCGCTCATAAAGCCGGTCATGCGCTGGGCTGGGAAGCGTGTGGTGGCGGAGTTCAACGGCGTGAACACGGTAGGCGGCATCGATCGCGGCCCGTGCCGGAGCGGCCGTGTCCCCGGTCGTGTCCGATGCGCCCACCAGCACCCAGTCACGCCCGAACCAGTCGAGCGTGCTGGCGCCGCGCAGGCTCTGATCTGCTGTCAGCCAGGCATGCGGTGCACGCGATCCCGGCCAGGTGCTTGGCACCACCTGTGCCGGATCGTCGGGCGGCTCGGGGCTGCCATCGGCCGCCACCACCGGCGAATCGATGTAGCGATAGCCGAGGTGAAGGCCGGCCGAATTGAACTGCCGGCTCATCCAGCGGATGCGAGGGATGATCCGCGCGCGCGCCGCCTCGCCCGTGGGGCCGTCCTCGTCGATTTCGGGCGGCACCTCGTCCATCACCATGTCGATCTTGTCCGAGTTGTTGGCCGAGACCACGCTATTGCGAACAGCGATGGGCTTGCGCTCAATTTCGTAACTGTCGAGCAGGCGCTCGCCCGCCTGGCCGGCTTCAAAGGCGGCAAGCTTCCAGCCCAGATCCATCGCATCGCCGATGCCGGTATTCATCCCCACCCCGCCGGTGGGCACAAACAGGTGGGCGCTATCGCCTGCGAGAAAGACACGTCCGCCCTCGGAGCGCCATTGCCGGGCTACTGACTGATGATGATGCCACTGCGTGCTCGCGCAGATCTCGAATGAGAACGGCCGGCCGACCGCGCGCGTGAGGACGTCACGTGCGTCGATCGCTTCCGTACTTTTTGAGTGGTCCAGAAAATAATATTGAAAGCTCCAGAGCTCGTTACCGTCGATTGCGGTGAAGACGCCGAAGCTGTCGGGCGCAAACACGAAATAGAGATTCCCCAGCCCCTTGCCGTGAATCGCGAGGAACTCTTTTGACCGGAAATAGAAACTCACATTGGCGCGCATCTTCCCGCGGCCGTTGTAGCGGATGCCGAGCGTGCGCCTGATTGAACTGGTCCCCCCGTCGCAGGCCACCAGCCAGCGGCTGCGAATCCGGTGCGAAGCACCGCTTGCCAGATCGGTGGCAATCGAGGTGATGCCGCTGTCATCTTCCTCAAATGATTCAAACCGCCAGCCGTGGCGAAGGCTCACGCCCGATTGTGACTGCGCAAAGCGCCACAGCACGGGCTCAAGCGCCTGCTGGCCGATCTGGGTCTTGTAGAACGGCGACCACTGTAGCTCGCGCCAGCGCGCCATGACCTCCGGCGGCCGTTCGATGGTCTGTCGGATTGAGGGCGAGGTGATCCGGTAGAGCTCGTGTCCAGCCAGCCGGCTCGAAAAAGTGATGAAGTAGTTGACCTCGGGCGGTAGCGCGGCACGGTAGATGTCATCGGTGATGCCCCAGCGCCGGAAATATTCCATGGACCGGGCGCCGAGGAGTGTGGCCTTCGGATGCTCGGTGGGTGCCGTGCGGGTTTCAAGCAGCGTACAGGGTAGGCCGCGCCAGCCGAGTTCGCCGGCAAGTGACAGACCTACCGGCCCGCCGCCCACGATCAGCACTGGGGTTTCGATCACAGATGACTCCAGACTTGGGTTGCTCGCGCTGATTCTAGAACGTCAAAGGCGGATAGCGGGCGCCCGTGTCTCAGGCTGAGGTTGGCGGGCCGAGCTTCGCCACCGAAGCACCACCGGGCTAAGATGCCGTGATGTTCCCCTTATCAGCGTCTTCGCAGTCTTCCTTTCATCGAAACCTGCCATGAGTGACGTCGTCATCATTGGTGCCGGCGTGGTCGGCGCGTGTACAGCGCTTGCCCTGCTCGCGGACGGCCACCGTGTGACGATCATTGAGCCCCGTGCCCCAGGCGGCGACCATGCGGCCAGTTACGGTAACGGGGGCTGGCTCAGCACCGCGTCGGTGGTGCCAATGTCCTTGCCTGGGCTCTGGAAAAACATCCCTCGTTATCTGCTCGATTCCGACGGTCCGCTGGTCATTCGCGCGGGCTCGCTGCCGCGGCTTGCGCCCTGGCTCGTCCGATTTTTGGCGGCTGGGCAAGGTCACGAGCGGGTCGCCAGTACTGCGCGCGCCCTGTCGGCGGTTCTTCACGACGCACCGGCCCGCCATGCAGCGCTCGCGCGAGAGGCGGGCGTCGCTGACCTGGTTGTTGAGTCGGGACTGACCTATGTCTACCCGTCACGAAAAGCATTCGAGGCCGAGTCGCTGGCGTGGCAACTGCGACGTGTCCAGCGCGTGAACTGGCGTGAAATCGACCGCGATGAGCTGCGCAGCCACACGCCAGCGCTCGCGCCTTCTTATGGCTTTGGGATCGAGGTGCCCGCGGGCGGGCACTGCCGAGATCCGGGTGCCTATGTGGCTGCGCTCGCAGCGCTGGCCCGGTCGCGTGGCGCCCGCTGGGTAAATGGTTCGGCCACCGAATTGGTCGTGGAGCGAGGCAGGCTACGATCGGTTCGGGCGGGGGCAACCGACATTGCTACCGACTACGCGGTGATCTGCGCTGGCATCGATTCGGCACGTCTTGCACGCGAAGCGGGCAGCCGAATCCCGCTCGAGAGCGAGCGCGGCTATCACGTGGTGCTCCCTGCCGACGATCTGTTACTGCGCACGCCACTCATGCCGTCCGACGGCAAGATGGCGGTCACGCAGACGGTGCAGGGTCTTCGGATCTCCGGCCAGGTTGAACTCGCGAGCCGAGGCGCGGGCCCCGATTGGCGACGCGCCGACATCCTGCTTCGCCATGCGCAGCGGATGTTCCCCAGTCTGTCAGTGCCGGGTTCGAGCGCGGGCGTCCCAAGGTGGCTTGGCCATCGCCCCTCCACCCCCGATGGGCTCCCGGTGCTCGGTCGCTGTGAAGGATCGGATCAGGTGTTCTGTGCGTTCGGGCACGGACATGTCGGGCTGGCATCAGCGCCTGCCAGTGCTGAACTGGTCGCAGACCTGATTGCAGGCCGCGGACCCCGGATCGATCCCCTGCCGTATCGGGCCTCACGATTTGCCCGCTGCTGACTGGCTGCGCATAGCTGTCACCGTTTTGTCATCTGACGTTTCGATGATGCTGGAAATATGGGTGCGTCATCACATGGAGGATCGGGGATGAGAGTTGGCATCAATGGCATGGGACGTATCGGCCGGCTTGCGCTTCGTGCGGCCAGTGGCGCGGCTGCGCGCCCTGCCGACGACCCGCGCGCGGGTCACCGCCTGGAGGTCGTTCATCTCAATGAACTGAAGGGTGGCGTGGCGGCGACGGCTCACCTGCTCGAATTCGACAGCGTGCAGGGGCGCTGGCGTGAATCCATTTCCGCTGAGGGCGATGACACGGTCCGGCTGGGTGATCGCAGGCTGGGTTTCTCGTCGCATGCAAGCGCCGCGGAGATTCCCTGGGGCGATCTGGGCGTTGATCTGGTGCTGGAGTGCACCGGCAAGTTCCTCACGCCCGAAACGCTTCAGGGGCACCTCGACCGTGGCGCCAAGCGGGTGATCGTGGCGGCACCCGTAAAGGTGGGCGATGTGCTCAATATTGTGGTGGGCGTCAACGATCACCTCTATGACCCCGCCCGGCATCGCATTGTCACGGCCGCCTCCTGCACGACCAATTGCCTGGCGCCGGTCGTGAAGGTGGTGCATGAACATCTGGGTATTCGCCACGGTCAGATCACCACCATTCACGATCCGACCAACACCAATGTGGTGGTAGACGCGCCGCATAAGGACCTGCGACGCGCGAGAAGCGCCATGTTGAGCCTGGCTCCCACCACCACCGGCAGTGCCACTGCGATTGCGCTCATCTATCCCGAGCTGAAGGGGAAACTCAACGGCCACGCAGTGCGGGCGCCGGTGCTCAATGCCTCGCTCACCGATTGCGTGTTTGAGTTAAAGCGTGAGACATCGGCTGCCGAGGTCAATGCGCTGTTTGCGCAGGCGGCTCGCGGCGCGCTCGCTGGCATTCTCGGTTACGAAGAGCGCCCGCTGGTCAGCGCCGATTACGCGCGCGACACGCGAAGCGCCATCGTCGACGCGCTCTCCACCATGGTCACCGACGGCACGCTGCTCAAGGTGTACGCCTGGTATGACAACGAGATGGGATACGCCTGCCGGATGGTCGATCTGGCCTGCCAAATCGAGCGTCAGGGTCTCTGAGTCATCATGAATCCAGGCACCCGCAACTACGCGATCGTCACTGCGGCCTACTGGGGTTTCACACTCAGTGACGGCGCGCTGCGCATGCTGGTGCTGCTGCATTTCTATCGGCTTGGCTACTCACCCTTCACGCTCGCCTTCCTGTTTCTCCTCTATGAGGCGATGGGCGTGGTGGCCAACCTGATCGGTGGCTGGCTTGCCACCCGATTCGGGATCGCAAGAATGTTGGCGGTGGGGCTTGCCACGCAGATCACCGGGTTTGTCTTGTTGTCAGCCTTATCGTCTGACTGGAGCGTTGCGATGTCGGTGGCCTGGGTGGTGTTCGCCCAGGGCATCTGTGGCGTCGCAAAAGACCTCACCAAGACCGCGAGCAAATCGGCGATCAAGCTGACTGCGGGCGATGCCTCCGGGCAGTTGTTCAAGTGGGTGGCATTTTTCACGGGCAGCAAGAACGCCATGAAAGGCGTGGGCTTCTTCCTGGGCGGCGTGCTGCTGCAGGGCTTGGGGTTTCAGCAGGCGCTGTGGACCATGGCGGGCCTGTTGCTTCTGGTGCTGCTGGGGGTTGTGCTGTTCGTACCGCGGTTGATGGGCAAGAGCAAGGCATCGAAGTCCGCCAAGGAGCTGTTTGCGAAGAACCGCGGCATCAATCTCCTTGCCGCCGCCCGCGTGGCGCTTTTTGGCGCACGCGATGTGTGGTTCGTGGTGGGCGTACCGGTGTTTCTCTACGCAGCTGGCTGGACCTTCACCATGGTGGGCGGCTTTCTTGCACTCTGGACGATTGGCTATGGCGCAGTGCAGGCGCTTGCGCCTGCGCTGGTTCGGCGAAGCAGCGACGGGCTGAGCGCCGAGGTGCCGGCCGCGCGACTCTGGTCGGGGCTGCTCGCGCTGGTGCCGCTCGCGCTTGCGGCGCTGGTGATTGCAAAGGTGCCTCACCTCGAGTGGGTCGTAGTCGCAGGCCTCGCAGTGTTTGGTTTTGCCTTTGCGGTCAACTCCTCCGTTCACTCTTACCTGGTGCTGGCCTATGCCGGGTCCGAGAAGGCAGCAGAGGATGTGGGCTTCTACTACGCGGCCAATGCAATGGGGCGCTTCTTCGGCACGCTGATGTCGGGATTGCTTTATCAGTGGGGCGGCCTGGCCTGGGCGCTGTCGGGTTCGGCAGTGCTGCTCGCAATCTGCTGGTTGGTCACGCTGGGGTTGCCCGTACAGTCGCAGGGAGGTGCGGGCCTCTCCGCGGGTGAGCACCAACATCGCCCTCCTCGCGGGGCGCCATGAACGACATGAACGAGCGCGATGCAGTCCGAGCGCTGTCGGCGCTCGCCCAGGATGCGCGGCTGCGGATCTATCGCGCGGTGGTGGGCGTGGGGCCTGCGGGCATCACCCCCGGTGCGCTCGCAGTCACACTCGGCATTCCTCCTTCAACCGTCTCCTTCCATGTGAAGGAACTGCTTCATGCGGGACTGGTTACGCAGGAGCGTGACGGCCGGCACCTGATTTACCGGCCAAGCATCGAGACCATGAATGCGCTGCTGGCTTACCTGTCAGCGCATTGCTGCCAGGCGGTGACCTGTGAGGGAGTTGCCGCGCAGTCAGGGGTGGCTTGCATCAGCTGTTGAACTTCGCCAGCACTCTCCGACGCTCTTTGAGGGCACCGATGAGCAGAAGGCCAAGGGATTCCGGGATACGGCGATGATCCTGAGGCGCCGGGTCGAGCTGATGCCGACATTGCGCTGGGTCAGCGGTTGCCCGCTCCTTTCCAGGTTGTCGGTCGTGCTTGACATCGTCATTCGTCGAAGCCTGCTCCGACCGCTCAGGGTCCGAAAACGCATCGAGATGTTGACGGTCAGATTTTTTGCGCTATACGATGCTCCAATGAGACCCCACATTGATTCGCCGCCGCCTAACACCGGCAGCCCAAGCTGAAATGGCACGCGCCGCTTTGTTGGTGCGGGCGGTGACCGAGACTTCGGCGTTCATTCTTCGCGTTGAGCGGCTCGCCATCATTTTCCTGATGGCACTTCTGCTCGTTCTCATTCTTGTGAACGTCGTCACGCGGTACGCCGGTTCGTCGATTTACTGGATCGACGAGTCAGCGGTTTTTTCGGTGGTGTGGCTGACCTTTATCGGAGGTTCGGCGATGGCGCGGCTTCGGCTAGATTTCGCCATGTCAATGCTCACCGATAAGTTGTCGTCGAAGTGGGCCCGCAGGGCCAAGATTGCGGCTGGCTTGTGTGTGGTCGGATTTGCCGTTGCGCTTGCTACGATGTGCGCATTTTGGTTCGATCCTATCGGCGTGGCGCAGGCTGGATTCGACGCAAAGAAATTCGCTGCCACTTCGTTTAACTTCCTCTACACCGAGAAGACCCAGACGCTTAACTGGCCATCATGGGTGCTTTATATCGTTGTTCCCATCTTTTCTGTCACCCTGTTCTTTCATTCGCTCGCCAACGTTCTGGAGGACCTGGGCCTGGCCGCTACAACACGCTTCCCTGCCTTCGAGCTTGGTAATTCGCAGGGCATCAACTGATGCTTACTCTGGTTGCGTTCGCAGCAGTGTTGCTGATCGGTGTTCCAATCGGTTTGTGTCTGTGCCTGGGCGCAATTGTCTATATCGCCGATTCCGGTAACCCGCTTCTTTTCAACAACTATCCGCTGCAATTGTTCGGCGGTGTCGACAGCTACGGCCTGATCGCCATTCCGCTCTTCATTCTGATTGGCGAAATCATGAATGCAGGCGGTATCACCCAGCGGATCGTCCAAATGGCAACCGCGTTTGTTGGGGCTCTGCGCGGGGGGCTCGCGTACGTAAATGTGCTGGCAAACATGATGGTGGCGTCCATTCTCGGATCGGCCACTGCCCAAGTTGCCATCATGTCGCAGATCATGGTTCCCGAGATGGAGCGTAAGGGTTACGACAAGACCTTTGCCGCCGGCCTCACGGCTTTCAGCGGCATGCTGGGACCCATTATTCCTCCCTCGGTCATGTTCGTCGTCTACAGCACCCTCGCGCAAGTTGCGGTGAGCGATATGCTGGTTGCGGGAATCATTCCCGGCGTGATCCTGACGTTACTTTTCTGCGTGATCATTGCCATCCTTGGCGTCATTCACCGGTTCCCGGCTGGTGACCCACGCTCCTGGCGCGAGCGCGGGCGCACCATCCTCGATGCTGCGCCAACGCTGCTCATTCCAGTGGTGATCGTAGGATCGATTCTTGCCGGGTTGGCGAACCCCACCGAGTCCGCAGCGGTCGGTGCGGTAGTGGCCGCCCTGGTGGGGCGCTTCCTCACCAAGGAGTTCAGATTTTCTCGGCTTCCCTCAATGCTGCTCCGTGCTGGTGTTTACTCTGCTATCGTGCTCTTCCTGGTGGCCGCGGCATCGGTGTTTTCTTGGGTGCTGGTGTACGGAAAAATTCCGCAAGCGCTCGCCGCGTCGGTTCAGCAGGTGGCAAAGGACCCCACGACCTTCTTACTGCTCGTCAGCATTGCGCTGCTCGTGATCGGCACGGTAATCGATGGCGTACCCGGGCTCATCATGACCGTTCCAATCCTGTTGCCGATCGCTACAGAAATCTATGGAATCGACCCGCGTCATTTTGGTGTCGTTGTGGTGGTGAATCTCGTATTGGGTCTCCTGTCGCCGCCTGTTGGCCTCTGCTTTTTTGTAGCCGCAGCGGTCACCGGGGCTAATCCAGGCCGTATGTTCATTGTCACTGCGCCATTCTTCGTCGCTGCGTGCGTCCTGCTCCTGCTGCTGTGTTTTTATCCCGCTCTTTCTCTCGTACTCCTGCAATAACCCACCATTTTTTCGGAGTCATCCATGTCAATTACTCGTCGTGACGTCGTCATCGCAGGCGCGGCTTCCTCGCTGGGCTTTCCCGCCATTTCGGTGGCGCAATCGCGCCAAATGCGGCTGGGCTTGCTGACGCCAGTCGGTCATCCATGGAACCGGGCAGCGCTCAAGGTCGCTGACCAGCTCAATGCGGAGACGAAGGGTCGTCTCACGTTGACGGTTTTTCAAGCCGGGCAACTCGGGAACGAGTCAGCCATGCTGCAGCAGATGCAGTCGGGCGCGCTTGACATGGGCTGGATCATGGCGTCTGAACTGGGCTCGCGCGTACCCGCTATCGCAGCGATCACGGCGCCCTATGTGGTCGATACCACCGACAAGATCGCTAAACTCGTACGCCATCCGGTTGCCATGAAACTGTTTGACGTGCTGCCCGCAGAGACGGGCACGATTGGTCTGGCGTGGGGCATCACAGGAATGCGTGCGATTTTTGCGGCGCGCGACATTCACAAAATTGCCGACATCAAGGGGATGAAGCTTCGTATCAATCCAACGCCCGCTTATCGGGATTTTTACCAGCTGTTGGGTGCCTCGCCGACCCCCATTCCGGCGCCCCAGGTATTTGATGCCATGTCGAATGGTCAGGTCGATGGATTAGACGCCGACCTTGAATTTTCCTGGAATCAGCGATTCGACAAAGTATCCAAGTCGATTCTCCAAATGAATGCGATCTACATGCCG
>CAIPNM010000118.1 GCA_903866395.1 uncultured bacterium | reverse complement strand
GGATTATAGGCGCTCGCCCAGAGAGGCGGCAAATTGCGCTCAACGGCCGCCACGGGGAATCACCCGGATCGGCGCAAGTCCGTCGGGCAAGCGCCGCTCCGGCGGGCACCAAGCGTGACCGTAAATCAATTCGACGCTGACCCGGATCAATCCGTCACGATCCCGAAGGCCCTCCAGCGCCCGCAACCATTCACGCTGGTGCCTGGGCGTGAGAAGCCCCCTGAAACGATCGGCGAGGGCATTGCCCCCCCACTGCCGCACTTCGGCAAGGAGCGTCGCGCCGTCGCGCCAGGTGATCGTGAGACGTTCTGTGTCAACCACTGGTTCGGCAAACCCTTGTCGTACCAGGGCATCGCCCAGGTCATGCATGTCAGGGAAGCGCTGAATGCGGGCGCCAACCCTCCGCAGCTCAGCAAGGGTGTCGACGCCCAGGCAGGCGAAGGCGGCCAGCCCGCCGGGCGCAAGAACGCGCCGCCATTCTGCAATCTGCGGATCGGGTTCGGCAGTGGCGTGAAGGTTGAGGACCGACCACACCAGATCGACCGACCCCGAGGCGAACGGTAACCGCGCGGGCTCGGCGACCATGAAATTCGCAAGCGGGCGGCCCCGAACGATGCCCAGTCGCGCGAGTAGCCCGCTACGGGCGGGCGCCACGCGAGCAGCCAGTGCTGCGAGGGCGGCAGCATCGTCATCGGTCGCGAACAGCTCGGCTCCGGCAAAACGCTGGGCAAGCGCGAGCAGCGCCCCCGAGCGCGCCGCCTCGGCGAGCAGCACGCGGCGCGGCGCAAGACGCACCGGCTCGAGCCGCTCAAGGAGGCCCCGCTCGACTGCCTGCTGCAAAAAATGAGGCGCGTACGCCCGGGCGCGTCGGCGCGCCTGAAGGCGCGCTGCCGCCGGGTCTAGGCCTGCCGTCGCATTCATTGCGGCCGAAGTATAGGCGGACGTGCGCCAATTGCGGGATGCCTCATCACACGCTAGCACTGTCGCGGGTCTTCACTACGCTTGCCTCCCACGCCGCCGATGCGCTCCTTCCCCGTGCCTGTGCGGGTTGCGCGCAACCGCTTGCCCGGGGTGCGTGTCGGGCGGGCTGGTGCGCGCCGTGTGCGGACGCCCTCGTGAGCCCGGCCGGTCGTTGCGGTCAATGCGCAATCGAGTCTCTGACCCCGCTATGCGAAAGCTGCCGGACCACGCCCCCGCCCTTCACATGCACCGTGGTGCTCGGTGCCTACGCCCCGCCGCTAGACCGGATCGTACGCGCGCTCAAATTCAACCGGCAACCCGCACTCGGCGCGGCACTGGCCGCAGCGCTCGCCCCAATCGTCCAGCGCGAGCTCGCACAGCTGCCCGCGGGGCACCCGCGGCACCGGGTGGTCGCGGTACCGCTCTCCGATGAACGGCTCGCTGAGCGTGGATACAACCAGTCGCTTCTCATCGCCCGGCCGCTTGCACGGGCGCTCGGGCTGCCCATCGACCCCACGGCGCTACGCCGGCAGCGAGCCGGCCCACCCCAATCCCGGCTGTCGCCAGGGGCGAGAGCCACTAATGTCGCCCAGGCATTTGTCGCCACCCGGCCCCACCACGAACCAGTGCTCCTGGTCGACGATGTCATGACCACCGGTGCTACCCTTGCCGCCGCGTCGTATGCGCTGATCCGCGCGGGCGCGCCCTCTGTCACCTGCGTCATCGTCGCTCGAACCGCCCCGCCCGATGTTTCACGTTGTCCTGGTCCACCCTGAAATTCCGCCCAACACCGGCAACGTGATCCGGCTGTGCGCCAACACAGGTGCGACGCTCCACCTGGTGCAGCCGCTGGGCTTTCCGCTTGATTCAGCGCGCATGCGCCGGGCAGGCCTCGACTACCACGAGTTCGCCACGCTGCGTGTGCACCCAAGCTGGGAGGCCTTCCTAGCTCGCGAAGCGCCGCGCCGCGCCTGGGCGCTCACCACGCGGGGTACGCATGCACCCCACGATGTCGCCTTCCAGGCCGACGACTACCTGGTGTTTGGCTCGGAAACCGCCGGCCTGCCGCCCGTCGTACTCGACACTTTCTCGGCGGATCGCAGGCTACGCCTGCCCATGCGGCCCGATAACCGCAGCCTCAATCTGTCCAATGCGGTGGCTGTCACGGTCTTTGAGGCATGGCGCCAGCACGGATTTGCGGGCGCACGCTAGGCGCGCAAGGCCCCCAGCCGATTCAGCAGAGGGTCAAGGTCACCATCGTGCATCAAGGCATCGAGGTCGTTGGGCCCCACGAACCCAGCATCGACAAACCCCTGGCACATGGCGAGCAGACGATCGAAATAGCCCCCGTGGTTCAGGAGCGCGATCGGCTTATTGATGAACCGCACCTGGCGAAGCGTTAGCACCTCGAACAGTTCATCGAGCGTGCCCAGTCCGCCCGGTAGCGTGAGAAAGGCATCCGACAGCGCAATCATCCGGGTCTTGCGGATCGCCATGTCGGCCACCACCTCCAGGCGCGTGAGCGAGCGATGCCCCTGCTCGCGGACCAGCATGCCATCGGGAATCACGCCGATCACTTCACCGCCCGCGGCGAGCGCGGCGTCTGCCGCAACGCCCATCAGTCCGACGCGCCCGCCGCCATAGACCATGCGCCAGCCACGCTCGGCAATTGCGCGGCCCGCGGCGCGGGCAATCTGCGCGTATTCAGGATCGAGGCCAGGCTTGGCGCCGCAAAACACGCACACAGAAAACCTTGAATCGCTCTCACTCATTGCTTCCCCTGCGCCCAGACTGGGCACGCCCCCCCTGCGGCAAACGGCGCTCGTCTGCGCGTCCGCCGTCCACGATCAGTTTGCCTCCCTGCGGGGCTCGCGCGACAGGAGCGCAAGCACCGCCTCGGGCGCCCGCGTGCGCCCGTCAAGCACCGAGCAGACCGCTTGCAGAATTGGCATATCGACCCGGTGGCGCTCGGCCAGTTCGCGCGCGGCAGGGGCCGTGCTCACGCCCTCGGCCACGTGGCCCAGCCCCTCAATGATCGACGCAAGCGGCTCGCCGCGGGCGAGCGCGAGACCCACGCTGCGATTACGGGAGAGCGGACCGGTGCAGGTGAGCACCAGGTCGCCCAGCCCGGTGAGCCCCGAAAACGTTTCTGCGCGGCCACCCAGCGCCACCCCCAGCCGGGTCATTTCCGCCAGGCCGCGAGTAATCAGTGCCGCGCGCGCGTTCATGCCCAGTTCAAGGCCGTCGGCAATCCCAGCGGCGATCGCCATCACGTTTTTGAGAGCGCCCCCCAGTTCGACGCCCACCGGGTCGTCGGCCACGTAAATGCGCGCCGCACCATGGTGAAACGCCGCCACCGCCTGCTCGGCAAGCCGCACACCGCCGCCGGCCACCGTGAGCGCAACCGGCAACCCAGCCGCCACCTCCTGGGCAAAGCTGGGCCCCGCCAGCACACCGCCAGCAAACGACCCCAGGCGCTCCGCAGCCATCTGGTGAGGCAGACGAAGCGTGCCCGCCTCCAGCCCCTTGCAGAGCCAGACGACGCCCGTACAGGCGCCGGGCAGTCGCGTGGAGAGCCGATCAAGGAGCGCTGCCAAACCGGCGACCGGGGTGGCGACCACAGCAAGCGATGACTCGGCGGCGAGCCAACGGCAGGCGGCGTCGATATCGGCGGTGATCTCGAGCGCAGGCTCAAACCCCACGCCAGGCAGATAGCGGCGGTTACAGCGCTCCCTTGCCAGGGCGTCGGCCTGTACGGCATCCCGCGCCCAAAGGAGCACCGCATGCCGGCGCGCCGCATGCTGCGCGAGCGCCGTGCCCCACGCGCCGGCACCGAAGACTGCGATTCTCACGGCAGCATGCGCTCGGCCCGCGCGCCGGGGCCGGCGCTTACGCGCGCCCGGGAACGATCAGACCCGACGGGGCCGCCGCAGCCTGCTGCTCGAGGCGCTGCTGATGGATGGCGCCAAAGTCGAGGTCGGCGAGGTGGATCGGCGGAAAGCCAGTACGCTGAATGGCGTCGGCCAGGTTGGCGCGCAGATACGGAAACACGATGTTGGCGCACACCACGTTCACGAGCACATCCATCTGGTCGGCTGGCACATTGCGGATTTCGAAAATGCCCGCCTGAGTGGTCTCGATCAGGAACGCCACTTTGTCGCCGACCCGGGTGGTGAGGGTTACCGTGACCGCCGTTTCGTGAATGCCTTCGACGATCGTGAGCGAACTCACATCAACCGCCACCTCGACCGAAGGCTGCTGGGACTCGAGAAAAATGGCGGGCGCATTGGGCATTTCAAGCGACATGCCTTTCAGATAGACGCGCTGGATGGAAAACGCCGGGGCCTGCTCCTGTCCGCTCATTGAAGGATCCTGGTGATTGACGGATTGATTCCGTCGGGGTTGGTGAGACCGGCTGCGCTCGGCAGGCGCCGAAGCAGAGACTCTGTAGCGAGGTCAGCCCGCCGCGAGCAGCGGCGTGAGCTCGCCCGCGCGGTCAACGGCATAAAGATCGTCACAGCCACCCACGTGTCGGTCGCCGATGAAGATCTGCGGAACGGTGCGCCGGCCGGTGCGCGCAACCATTTCGTCCTTGCGCGCCGGGTCGAGGTCGATGCGGATTTTTTCAATTTCCGTGACCCCGCGCTGGCGCAGCAGCTGCTCAGCACGAACGCAATAGGGGCAGACCGCCGTGGTGTACATCTGGATTCGAGCAGCCATGGGTCGTATTCCCCTGTGTTCAGTTCTTGACGACCGGGAGGCCAGCCTGCCGCCAGGCATTCAGCCCGCCGTCGAGGTTGAAGACCTCCTCCCGACCGGCCTTGCGAAGCGCAGCCGCCCCCTTGGCCGAGGTCATGCCCGTGTTGCAGCACACGATCACCGGGCGCCCGGCGGGAAGTTCCCCGGTTCGCTGGTCGAGTTCCGCAAGCGGGATGTTGCGAGCATTGGGCAAGTGCCCGGCATCGAACTCGCCGGTGGCCCGCACGTCAAGCACGATGGCCTGCGTGTCGTTGATCATCCGGGTGGCGCCAAGCGTGTTGAGCGAAGCGCCGGCTGTGCGTTTCATGATCATCGGCCAGAGCAGCATGGCACCCGAGGCAAACGCAATCGCGAGCAGGATGATGTTTTCGGTGACGAAGGCCAAGTTGAATTCCAGCGTTAAAGCCAAACCCAAAATTATAAGATATTGCTTGTGCAACCCAACATGCATCCCCACACCGAGCTGCCATGAACTTCCAGATCGTCATGTTTCGCCACGGCGAGAGCCAGTGGAACCTTGAAAATCGATTTACCGGCTGGACCGACGTCGACCTGACGCCGCATGGGCTTGACGAGGCCAGGCGCGCCGGTGCGCTCTTAAGAGCCGAGGGGTATGACTTCGATATCGCCTACACCTCGGTGCTCACGCGCGCCATCCGCACGCTGCACACAGTCCTCGATGAAATGAATTGCCTGTGGCTACCGGTGGTGAAGTCGTGGCGGCTCAATGAGCGGCACTATGGCGCGCTGCAGGGCCTGAACAAGGCTGAAACCGCCGCGCGCTTTGGCGACGCGCAGGTTTTGATCTGGCGACGCGCCTATGCGATTGCGCCTGACCCGCTACCCGAGGGCGATCCACGGGGCGCCGAGCTCGATCCACGTTACCGAGATCTGGCGGCCGCCGATATTCCGCGCACCGAATGCCTCAAGGACACGGTCGCCCGCGTGGCGCCCTTCTGGGAGAGCACCATCGCCCCGGCGCTCCGAGCGGGACATCGGCCGGTAATCGCCGCACATGGCAACTCGCTGCGGGCGCTCATCAAATACCTGGAAAACGTGCCCGACGATGAGATCGTGAACCTGAACATTCCGACCGCCCGTCCGATGGTCTATGAATTCGACAGCGCCCTCAAACCCATCGGCCGCCGCTACCTGGGCGATGCTGCGGAGATCGAGGCCGCCATGGCGGCGGTGGCCGCTCAGGGGCGTGCCAAGCCCGGCTGAGCCCAGGTCGCGGGGGGTGGGGCCGCGCGCGCCAAACCACGCCCCCGGGCTGCGCACCCCAGCGCGCGCGCAACATCCGTGCATGCTCCGATAAGCCTCAAGCTGGGCGAGGCCCGGCGTGGAGGTTTATACTCAGCAGAGCTTTTTCCAGAGCGCCCGCTCGCCTATTCAGATTGCGGTTCAGCACCGCGCGCCCCATGAAGTTCAAACTCAAGTCTCTCGGTCTCGTGCTCGCTGGTGCTTTCGCAGGCATCCTGGTGAGCGTCGGCCTGTCGGCCGTAGCGCAGCGCAGCCAGCGCGCCGTCCTGCCGCTCGAAGAATTACGCCAATTCTCCGACGTATTTGGGGCCATCAAGGCCAACTACGTCGAACAAGTCGAAGACAAAAAGCTGATCACCGAAGCGATCAGCGGCATGATCTCCGGGCTCGATCCGCACTCAGCCTATCTCGATGCGGATGCCTTTCGCGAGCTGCAGGTGGGCACGCAGGGCGAGTTCGGTGGGCTGGGCATCGAGGTCGGCACCGAGGATGGCTTCATCAAGGTGATCTCACCCATCGAGGACACGCCGGCTGCACGGGCTGGCGTAAGAGCGGGCGACCTCATCGTTCGTATCGATGAAAAGTCCACCAAGGGGCTGGCGCTCAACGATGCGGTCAAGCTCATGCGGGGTAAGCCCAAAACCCCCATCACCCTCACGCTTTCAAGAAAGGGCGAGGCACGGCCGATCGTCATCACCATCGTGCGCGACGTGATCCGTGTGCAGTCAGTGCGCTCGAAAGTCATTGAGCCTGGCATCGGCTACGTCCGCATCACACAGTTCCAGGAGCACACGGTCGAGGCGCTGGTGCGCCATCTGGAAAACCTCGATCGCCAGGGCGCGATTGGCAAGGGCCTGGTGCTCGATCTTCGCAATGACCCGGGCGGCCTGCTTCACGGCGCGGTTGGCGTGTCGGCCGCATTCCTGCCGGCCAAAGTCACGGTGGTGACCACCGAGGGCCGCAACGAGGATGCCCGGCGCAAATACAGCGCAATCCCCGAAGACTACCTGCGCGGCAGCCGGGAAGACTTCATCGCCCGAGTGCCATCGGCTGCGAAAAACGTACCCATGGTCGTACTGGTCAATGGCGGATCGGCTTCCGCCTCGGAGATCGTGGCAGGCGCCCTCCAGGACTACAAACGCGCGGCGGTACTCGGCACGCAAACCTTCGGCAAGGGTTCGGTGCAGTCCATTCTTCCGCTGTCCAACTCCACCGCCATCAAGCTCACGACCGCGCGCTACTTCACGCCCAATGGCCGCTCCATCCAGGCGCGCGGCATCGAGCCCGATTTCCTGGTGGAAGAAACCGCCGACGGTGACACCACCAACTTCCGTGTCCGCGAGGCCGACCTGAACCGGCATCTGTCGAATTCTCGCGAGCAGGAGCGTCCCTCGGGAACACCACGTCCCACCACCGAGGCCGACCGGGCGCGAGAGCGTAAGCCCGTCGAGTTCGGTTCGGCCGATGACTACCAGCTGCAGCAGGCGCTCAACCATCTCAAGGGCCAGCCGGTCGCCGTGGCGCCGCCGCGCACGGGCGACGCCGCTGCCGCGCCTGCGGGAGGCAACGCCGCCGGCGCCGCACGCTAGGCGACTGCTGCGCCATGGATGACCGGCGGCTGCTGCGCTATGGCCGGCACATCCTGTTGGAGGACATCGGCGTTGAAGGTCAGGAGCGGCTACAGGCCGCCACAGCGCTAATCGTGGGGGCCGGCGGGCTCGGGTCGCCGGCGGCCATGTACCTGGCCGCGGCTGGCGTGGGCACCCTGCTCATCGCCGACGGCGATACCGTCGACCTCAGCAACCTGCAGCGTCAGATCCTCCACCGCGATGACGCGGTTGGGCAGCCCAAGGTCGAGTCCGGCGCCCGCACGCTCTTCGCGCTCAATCCCGATGTGCGGGTCGAACCGATTCACGAACGGCTCGCAGGCGCCGCGCTTGCCGCTGCGGTTGCCCGCAGTCAGGTGGTGCTCGACTGCAGCGACAACTTCGCCACCCGGCACGCCATCAACCGTGCCTGCGTGCACGCCGGCGTGCCGCTCGTGTCAGGGGCTGCCATTCGCTTTGACGGCCAGTTGTCGGTGTTCGATCCGCGGCGCGCCGAGTCGCCGTGTTATCACTGCGTCTTTCCCCAGACCGATAGTCTGGAGGAGGTGCGCTGCGCAGTCATGGGCGTATTCGCACCGCTCACTGGCATGGTGGGCACCATGCAAGCCGCCGAAGCCCTCAAGATTCTGGGCGGCTTTGGCAAAACCGCAGTGGGTCGCCTGCTTCTGATCGACTCACGATCGATGCAGATCGACAGCGTGAGCCTCGCTCGCGACCCCGATTGCGAGGTCTGCGGCGCGCATCAACTCGGTCGCCCGAGCGCTTGAACCCGGCGCATCAGCCCGCCCCCTGATCGGAAAGGGGCTGCGGCGGCCATTAATGCGCAACAGGAGGCAAGCGCCACCGGCCAGTAGGCCCCGGTCAGGTCATGCAGGAGCCCGCCGGCCCAGGCTCCCAGCGCAGCACCCAGCGCCATCATCCCGAAAATCGTGCCGTAGATTGTGGCAACACCGGGCCCAGCAAAGATCCGGTTTGAGAGCGCCGACACGATGGGGCCGCGCGCGCCCTGCGCCACGCCAAAGCACACGACATAGACCGCGAGCCCTGCGAGCGACCCGGTGGTGGCGACCGCAAGCAGACCGCCCAGGCCCAGTGCAGTCGACGAAAACGACAGGAGCGCCGTGCGCTGGTGCCCGATGCGGTCGCAGAACCAGCCCGAGCCAATGATCCCGAAGGTGGAGAGTAGCCCTGCGAGGCCATAGGCCGAGGCCGCCATCAGCGGGGCAAATCCCCCCTCGATCAGGAGCGCCACCACCTGCGGGGTGACCAGGTAGGAAGCGAGCGCGGTAAAGAAAAAAACCTGGGCCAGATGCCAGTACGAGGGCTCTGACAAGGCCGCGCGCAGCGCCGCTCGAGCCTCACCCGGCTGCGCAGACACAGGCGACGGGCGGCCCAGCGCCGCATCAACAGGCGGCCGCGACAGGCGCGCCCAGGGAAGGAGCGCACAAACGGGCGCCATCGCAAACGCGCCAGCGCCCAGCGTGAGCCAAGCACCCCGCCAACCGAGCGTGTCGATCAGGGCCTGGGAGAGCGGCACCATCACCAGCACACCGAACCCAGAGCCTGCGTAGGCCACGGCAATGGCGGTGGATAACCGGGCCCGATACCAGCGGGCGACGAGCGATGCCGCGCAGACCATTCCGGTCGCGGCCGCGCCGGCGCCCACCAGCACGCCGGTACCCGCATAGATCACCGTAAGCGACTCGGCCTGGCTCGACAGGAGTACGCCCATCCCCAGGAGCGCTAGCCCGCTGCAGTAGACCACCCGGGGTCCATACCGGTCGAAGAGCCAGCCCGCAATGGGTGCGGCGAGCCCGCTCACCAGCATCTGCGTGGCGACCACACCGGTGAGGGCGCTGCGCGGCCAGCCATAGGCTTGCTCGAGAGGCAGCACAAACGCCGAAAACGCTTCGACCAGGCCGCGTCCGGCGAAATTGAGCGAAAACGCGACCGCCAGCACTGCGATTGCCAGACGGCTCGCCCTGTCTGACGCGCGGGCTTCAGGACGGAACACGGGATCGGTCATGACAGGCACGGTACCCGCGGTAGGCCTATCCAGCAAGTTGACGAAATCGGCCGCCCGCCTGGCAGGGGTCCCCAGCACCGGACCGACAGGGTGGCCAGACGGTTTGACGCCTCGACCGCGAACATGACAGCATCGGCTGCCCGTTTTTGTATCACCCACCCCTTTGCCCCGAGCCATCTTTCATGCCAGCTGCGCCCATTCTCGATTCCCTGCCCCCGCTTGCCTCGCTCATTCGCGCGGGCGACGCCATCATCATCGGCCAGGCCGGTGCCGAGCCGCTCACCCTTACGCGCGCTCTGGTTGAGGAGGCCGACTCCCTGGCCGGTCCGGTGGATGTGTTCCTGGGCGCGGTGCTCTCCGATACGTTCGCGCGCCCGCTGTCACCAAAACTTCGGCCCGGTGGCTACGGCATCATGGGCGGCGCGGCCAAGGGCTTTGCCTCGCAGCCCGGCTCCATTGCCAATGTCACACCAACACCCTATCGCGAACTCGAACGTTCCTTCAGCACCGGACGTTTGCGCGCCGATGTCGTGATGCTGCAGCTCGCACCGTCGGCCGATGGCAGCCGGCTGAGCCTCGGCATGGCCAACGATTACGTGATCGCCGCGGCGCGACGTGCGCGCTGCGTGATCGCCGAGATCAACCCGCAGGCACCGTTTACGCCCAGCACCGAAGCCGACGCGGCCTCCCTGCGGATCGATTTCGCGGTGCGCGCAGCCGCATCAACCGTCCAGTCCCCCACGATGACAGCGGAAGAAGCCGAGCGCCGCATCGCGGGCCATGTTGCGTCGGTCGTACCCGACCGCGCCACGATCCAGATCGGTCTCGGCGCGCTCCCGGATGCGGTCCTGGGGCTGCTCGCGAGCCATCGAGACCTGGGCCTGCACAGCGGCCTGATTGGCGACAGTGCCGTGGCACTGATTGAGTCCGGTGCGGTCACGAATGCGTACAAGGGGCTCGATAACGGCTTTACCGTCACCAACACGCTGGGGGGCACAACGCGCGCCCATCGCCACGTCCACGATAATCCCCAGTTCCTCATCCGCCCGGCCACCTACACACACCATCCGGCCACGCTTGCTGCGCTCCATCGCTTTCACGCGATCAATTCGGCGCTTGAGGTTGATGTCACCGGTCAGGCCAACGCCGAACACGATGGCCGCGCGTGGCGGGGCGGCCTGGGCGGGCTGGGCGATTTTGTTCGCACCGCTCGGCTCTCCGAAGGCGGTCGAGGCATCGTGGCGCTCGCTTCCACCTCGCGGGACGGCAAGCGCAGCCGCATCGTGGCTGGCACCTCGCGCGGCCAGGTCACCCTCGGGCGGGGCGATGCCGACCTGGTGATCACCGAGTGGGGGGTGGCCGATCTGCGCGACGCCTCGTTTGGCGAACGCGCGAGCCGCATGATTGCGATTGCCGATCCGCGTTTTCGCGAGCAGCTGGAGCGCGACTGGCACGCCCTGTCTGGCGCATGAACCGGGTCTGAGGCGCGGCCAGACAGCGTACGGGCGAACGCCACGCGACGCATCTGGCCGGGGCGTTTGAAACCTTAGGGCACCGCCACCCGGCTCGGTCTGGCACACGACTCAGCCGCGGCCACCACCGCCCGCGTTACCGCCTCGATCCCGCTCCTTGCCCTCGGCATCGCCCTGACCGCTCCCATCGCGCGGACGCCCGGTACCGGTCGCAAGCGCTGCTGCAATCTCCGGTTGCCGTCGCCACAGCATGAGCGAACTTGCGATGCTCACCAACCCATAAGCAGCGAGCGAGGGCTGCGGCCCGAACTGCTCGGTGAGCCAGCCCACCACAAAGCCCCCCACCGGCATGGTGCCCAAAAACGCCATCATGTAGAGGGCGATCACCCGACCACGGAGCCGCTCCTCGACCAGGCTCTGGAGCAAAGTGTTGGTGCCCGCCCCCGTGACAATCACGCCAAAGCCGACCGCGGTGAGCGCGATGGCCGCAAGCGCAAGCGACGGACTGAGCGAAAACACGGTGAGTCCGATTCCGGCGGCAAGCGATCCGACGTTGATCACCCGGGCGATCCCGGCGGTGGAACTGCGCGCTGCGAGCATCATCGTGCCCGCGAGTGCGCCCGCCCCGGCACAGCTCACCAGGAGCCCCTGAAGCCGCGCGTCGCCCGCAAACACCTCGCGCGCGAACACCGGCATCATCGTCTGATAGTTGGGCGCACAGAACGACACCAACACCAGGTTGATCATGACCAGCCGCGCGGGCAGGTTCGTCCAGACCCAGACAAAGCCCTCGGAGAATTCCCGGACGAGTGACTGGGTGGGGCGTTCCGCTCGATTTGACGGCAGCCGGGTGAGCGAGGCGATCACCGCGAGATAGCTCACGCCGTTCAGCACAAAGCACCAACCCTCGCCAATCCACACCAGCAGCACGCCCGCGATGGCGGGCCCCGCAAACCGTCCCAGATTCATCACCAGCGAATTGAGCGCGATTGCGTTGTGCAGATCGCGCGTGCCGCCCACCATCACCGGCAGGAGCGAATGCCGCGCCGGGCCGTCGAAGGTGTTGGCAATGCCCTGGACCAGGGCGAGCCACACCACATGATGCGGCTCAACCCAGCCGCCCAGCGTGAGCGCGGCGAGCGCAAACGCCTGCAGCATCTGCGCCACCTGCGTGACCAGCACCATGGTGCGGCGATCGACCCGGTCAGTCACGAGGCCTGCAAAGGGCGCCGCAATCAACATGGGGATGAAAGACGCAAAGGTGACCAGACCCAGCATCACGGCCGAGTCGGTCAGCCGATAGACCAACCAGGCCTGCGCAATCGACTGCAGCCAGAACCCGATCACCGAGATCGTCTGGCCGAAAAAATAGTGCCGGAACCGGGGGTGCTCGAGGGATCGGAAGATTTTCACGGTCGAGGCTCGACCGCCGGCAAGGTCTCAGGCGACCAGCGTGGCGATCTGGTCCCCGAGGCCCTCGGCCGGCAGGCGCCTGAAGCCGCTTTTGGCAAAGCGCAGCCACCTGCCTTGCACGAATGCAATGACCACTGCCGCACGCGCGCTCGCGTCGGTTTCGGCGGCAAGCGTGTTTTGAGCTACGGCCAACCGGAACGACTGGCGTAGCGACGTCTCGATACGATCGACCAGTTGATTGATGCGCAGCTGCAGCCGGTCGTCTTCGGTGACCAGCGCATCGCCGATCAGCACGCGCGTCATGCCCGGATTGCGCTCGGAAAAATTGAGCAGCATGGCGATGATGTCGCGCAGCTGCCGCTGGCCATCTTCCTGCGCGGTGGTGATCTGGTTGATGAGCCCGAAAACGGTGGCTTCGATGAACTCGATCAGGCCCTCGAACATCTGGGCCTTGCTTGCAAAGTGCCGATAGAGCGCCGCCTCCGAGACCTTGAGCCGTGCTGCAAGCGCGGCGGTGGTGACGCGATCGCCACCCGGCTCCTGCAGCATGCTGGCGAGCGCCTGCAGAATTTGCAGCCGCCGCTCGCCCGGCTTGGGGCGGGATCGGCGGGGTGCTTCTGGGGTATCGGAGTCGGTGGCGGGATCCATATCAGAAGGTGGAGCGCGACGGCACGCGACGCGAAAGCTGTGAAATTGATTGTACTTGAAGCTCCACGCGCCGTGAGGAACCCGCGCGAGCGCGCGCCGGAGCCGGTTTACGCGCCTCCTTGAGCGCTGTGGCAAGCACGGTCCGAAGCCCTGCCGCGCGGGCGCCCGCGAGGTTACCCACCGCATCATCCACCAGCACGCAGCTTGACGGCCGGGTGCGCAGTCGGGCGGCGAGCCTGCGCATCATCGGTCGCGAGGGCTTGGGCTGAAAGCGCCCGGCAAAGCGCATGGCCTCGATCGGCACAATGCCCTCAATGCTGCCCGCAATGCCCAGCGCGCGCACCACCGCGCGCGCATAGTGCCAGGGGCCATTGGTGACGATGATGCGTCGGCCCGGCAGCTGGCGAAGCGCCCGCGCAAGCGTCGGACGCCGGCGCACCAGACGGTGCATGTCAGGAAAGCGATGCGTCTCGCGCAGGTAATGATGGGGGTCGATCGGATGATGGGTCACGAGGCCCAGGAGCGTCGCGCCGTAGCGCTTCCAGTAGCCCAGCCTCAGTGCACTCGCCTCTTCGCGAGCGAGCCCCAGGTGCTGCGCGACATAATCGGTCATGGCCGCATCAATCCGCGGCATGATGGTGGGCTGCGCGTCGTGCAGCGTGTCGTCCAGATCGAGGAACCACACCCGCCCCGCCCGGCGCGGCGCCGTGGGCCCGGTTAGCGGCCGGCGAAGCGCCCGCATGGGGTCAGTGGCTGCGGATCATGGTGCCCACCCCGTGATCGGTCATGATCTCGAGCAGCAGGCAGTGGTCGACCCGACCGTCAATGATGTGCACCGAGTTGACGCCGGCCCGTGCCGCATCGAGCGCCGACGCGATCTTGGGCAGCATGCCGCCCGAAATCGTGCCATCGGCAAAGAGTTCATCGATGCGCCGCGCGGTAAGCCCAGTGAGAAGCTTGCCCGATTTGTCGAGCACCCCGGCGGTGTTGGTGAGCAGCACCAGCTTTTCAGCCTTCAGTACCTCGGCCACCTTGCCTGCCACCACGTCGGCGTTGATGTTGTAGGTTTCGCCATCAGCGCCCGAGCCGATCGGCGCAATGACCGGGATGAATCCGTTGGTGGTCAAGGTGTGCACGATCGCAGGATCGATCGTCTCGATCTCGCCCACCTGGCCGATATCGACCTCTTCGCCCGGCTGCTCGGGAAGCGTCATGCGCAGTTTGCGCGCCCGAATGAGGCCACCATCCTGGCCGGTCAGCCCCACCGCGCGGCCGCCAGCAGTATTGATGAGCTCAACGATCTCCTTGTTCACCTGGCCGGCCAGCACCATCTCGACGATGTCCATGGTCTCGGCGTCGGTTACACGCATGCCCTGAACGAATTCGCCTTTCTTGCCCACCCGGGCAAGGAGCTGCTCGATTTGCGGGCCGCCCCCATGCACGACCACGGGATTCATGCCCACCAGTTTGAGCAGCACCACATCACGCGCAAAGCTTTGCTTCAGGAGCGGATCAGTCATGGCGTTGCCGCCGTATTTGATCACCAGAATACGGCCGTGAAACCGCCGGATGTAGGGCATGGCCTCGGCGAGAATCTCAGCCTGAAGCGCGGGGGCGATCGAGGTCTTGTCGGTCATGGTCAAGGCTCCGAGGAGCGGGTCTGAAATGTCGGGTCGGACGGGGCGAGGCTAGAGAATGTAGCGGGCAAGATCGTCGCGGCGCGCGACATCTGAAAGCCTTGCGTCAACCAGTGCGGCGTCGATCAGCACTGTCTGGCCTGCTTTGCTGTCGGCATCAAACGATATCTCTTCGAGGAGCCGCTCCATCACGGTGTGGAGCCTGCGTGCGCCGATATTCTCGGTGCGCTCGTTCACCTCGAAGGCGACATCAGCGAGACGCCGGATGCCATCGGCTGCGAATTCGAGCGTCACGCCCTCGGTGGCAAGCAGCGCCTGATACTGACGCACCAGACTCGCATCGGTGTCGCCCAGGATGTGGACGAAATCTTGTGCGGTGAGCGCCTGCATCTCGACCCGGATCGGCAGTCGCCCCTGAAGCTCGGGAATCAGATCGGAGGGTTGCGACAGATGAAACGCGCCCGATGCAATAAACAGGATGTGATCGGTGCGCACCACACCATAGCGGGTGGTGACGGCGGTGCCCTCGATCAAGGGCAGGAGGTCGCGCTGCACGCCCTGGCGTGATACATCGGCGCCCTGATGCTCGGCGCGGCTGGCCACCTTGTCGATTTCGTCGATGAAGACAATGCCGCTCTGTTCCGCAAGCTCCACCGCGCGGCTCCGAATCTCTTCTTCGTTCACCAGCCGCGCCGCCTCTTCCTGCGCGAGGGTTCGCATGGCCTCGGCCACGGTCATCTTGCGCGTGGCGCGGCGACCCGGCATCTGGGAAAAGAGCGACTGCAGCTGCTGGCTGAGATCGTCCAGTCCGGGCTGATTGCCGGCGCCTGCGCCAAGCGGCAGCACCGACGGGGCAGCGAGCGCCACCTCGATATCGATCTCACGCGAATCGAGTTCGCCTTCGCGCAGACGCTTCCGAAATTTCTGGCGGGCCGCAGACTCGGGTGCTGGAGGCTGCGCAGGCGCCGGTGTTTCGGTGGCGCCGCCAAAAAACGGGAAGCCTGCAGGCTGGCCCGCCGGGCGCGCGGGCGGAATCAGCACATCGAGCACACGCTCTTCGGCCGCATCGAGCGCACGCGCCTGCACATCGGCAAGCGCGCGTTCACGGACCTGCTTGATCGCGGTCTCGATCAGATCACGAATGATGGTGTCAACATCGCGGCCGACATAGCCCACCTCGGTGAATTTGGTGGCCTCGACCTTGATGAACGGGGCCTGCGCCAGGCGCGCAAGGCGACGCGCGATTTCGGTCTTCCCCACGCCCGTGGGGCCGATCATGAGAATGTTCTTGGGCGTGATTTCCGCGCGCATCACGCCTTCGACCTGTTGACGCCGCCAGCGGTTACGAAGCGCAATGGCCACCGCGCGCTTGGCCTGAGCCTGCCCGACGATATGCTTGTCGAGCTCGGCCACGATGTTTGCCGGCGTGAGCGGCGAAGGCTCAGTCACGGTGGTCTGCTCCCAGCGTCTCCACCGTGTGGTGCTGGTTCGTGTAGATGCAGAGCTCACCCGCAATGGAAAGCGAGCGCCGCACGATGGCCTCGGCATCTAACGTTGAGTGGGAAAGCAGTGCGAGCGCGGCCGCCTGCGCATAAGGCCCGCCGCTACCGATCGCAATCAGCCCGTGTTCGGGCTCGAGGACATCGCCATTGCCCGTGATGATGAGCGAGGCCTCGGCGTCGGCCACCGCGAGCATGGCCTCGAGTCGGCGCAGCATGCGGTCGGTGCGCCAGTCTTTGGCGAGCTCAACCGCGGAACGAACCAGGTGGCCGGCGTGCTTTTGCAGCTTTGACTCAAAGCGCTCGAAGAGCGTGAACGCATCAGCCGTGCCGCCTGCGAACCCGGCGAGCACCTTGCCATCATGCAGACGGCGCACCTTGCGCGCGCTCGCCTTGATCACGATGTTGCCAAGCGTGACCTGACCGTCACCGCCCAGCGCAACGCTGCCGTTGCGACGGACCGATACGATCGTCGTGCCGTGGAACTGTTCCAATCAGTCGCCGTAGAGCTTCTGTCGCAGCTCCCGCCGCTGCTGGGCTTCAAGCGACAGCGTGGCGGTGGGCCGGGCAAGGAGACGCGGCAGCCCGATGGGTTCGCCGGTTTCC
>CAIPNM010000117.1 GCA_903866395.1 uncultured bacterium | reverse complement strand
TTGACCGCATTGCTCGCTGCGGTTTCCGATATGCTGGAAAATCGGCCGCGTCGCTCTCGTGCGGCGGTGGAGGAACCGAACCCGGCTGGTCCGACCCTGATTGACCATACGACCTTGCAGGAATTACGCGCCGCTGTCGGGCCGGGGCGCCTGCCGCGCTTGATTGGCGTTTTTGCCGATGAAACCCGCGCGCGCGTGGCGCGGCTTAGTGAAACCGATGATGTTGCGGTGATTGAAGAAGAAGCCCATGGGCTGAAATCCGCAGCCGGCACTTTTGGTGCGGCCGCTTTGCGTTCCATTGCATCTTCGCTGGAGGAGGCCTGCGTGGCGCGCGATATGCCCCGCGTGTCTGAGCTTTGTCGGAGCCTACCGAATCTGGTGGAAAAAAGCCTGGCCGCCTTCCCCGTAACGTCGGACAGCGCCGTCAGCGCGAGCAAGCGCGACTGACGGGGCCCTGATTTAGTGCATGCGCCAATCGTGTCCACTCGGCGGACCTGCAATCAACCTTAGATCTAGTTTCATTCGCCGAAGAGCTTGGGTCTGGTCGGGCTTCGCTTCTCGTTTTGATTGCCGTAAGAATTAGTATAGAAGATTGGATCGTAAAACTTAATCGCGGGGCGCTATGCCTTTTCCGCTTTCGCCGCAGGCCATCGATGCTCTCGCCGACATTATCACTGGCGGGCCGGGTGGCATGGTCAATGCAACTCCTGCAATTGGCGTTTATCGCAGCGGGCCACAGATCGAGAAGTTCATGCGGGCCTGCAATGTGGACTTCCACGTCAACGGCTCACGCGTGCCTTCATTGGTGTCATGCCTGATCGAGATCAACAACTGCCACGAGCCCGAAAAGGTGCTACCTCAGATCATCGAGGCGGCGGCAGACCCCCGCGACTTTACCAACGATCCACCACGACACGCTGCAGTGCTCGACCATCTCAATCGAGTACTTCGTTACGACGGCTTCGAGCTTCAGCAGCAGGGACTTAGGGTGCGACTTGTCGTGGCCGGTCATGCCACGCCCGTTGTCGAGCAGCTTTCCGGCATGGTGGAGACAGTCAGCTTCGACACGGTGCGACGAGACCTTGACCGCGCCCTGGCCAGCATCGAGGCTGATCCCGAAGATGCAATTACGGCCGCCTGTTCTACGATCGAGAGCGTGTGCCGGTCGATCCTGATCGAGCTTGGCGAGCCTCTGCCCGCAAGAAAGGACGTGCAGGGTCTTTTCAACGCCGTGAGGGGGCCGCTTGGCCTGTCCACGGATCGCAGTGATCTCGACCCGTTGATAACTGTCGATGTTCGAACGACTCTTGGCGGGCTTGCCGCGGTTATCCAAGGCGTCGGCGCTCTGCGGACCCATGCCGGAGACGCCCACGGGCGCGAACGGGGCTATGCACGTGTTGATTCCCGGATCGGTCGCCTTTCCATTCATGCCGCAAGCACGGTTGCCCTATTTCTGATCGAAACCTGGCAAAGGAAATTCCCGACCCGCACGCTACATCGGCATGATGAGCCCGCGTGATTTTTACGCATACAAGCGATACGCCCAGCGTTGCCAAGAGTTACCGCTTAGCTTTAACAAGCTTCAGGCGATCTCCCTGATCAATTTGCGCTTCACCGCCTGGCCGAAACTATTGAAATCCTCGGCCACGATGTAAAAAGCGCCCGGCCCGCCGATCACGCGATCACGAAAATACAGATCAAGATTGGCCGGTGGCGGGCGGCC
>CAIPNM010000116.1 GCA_903866395.1 uncultured bacterium | reverse complement strand
CGTGCGCTCACGCCGCGGAGAGATCCGGCTGAGGGTGCGCGCTGATGGGGGGCTGGCACGCAGCGACGTGTTCATCCCGTTTGCTTACGCCGAGGCCGCCGCCAACGCGCTCACCAACCCTGCGCTTGATCCGGCGGGCAAAATTCCCGAGCTTAAATACTGCGCGGTCAGGGTGGAGCCTGCGGGCGCGTAGCCCTGGCACCCGCCGTGCTGATTCTCAGCGGTCGGGCATGTTGTCAGCACACGTGTTCGGCTAGACTGACGCCCGGTCTGGACAGGTCGCAGCGATGGGGGGATCAACATGACAACAAGCAACGAACTTGAATTTGCACGCGCCCGAAAGGTGCTGGTCGGTGGCGTGAACTCGGCGGTGCGCGCCTTCCGTGCTGTGGGCGGCACGCCGCGATTCATCGCCCGCGCCGAGGGCGCCTACATGTGGGACGTTGAGGGCAAGCGCTACATCGACTACCTTGGCTCCTGGGGGCCGATGATCGCAGGCCACTCGCATCCTCACGTGATCGAGGCCGTGCAGCAGGCGGCAGTGCGCGGGCTCTCTTACGGCGCCCCCAACGTCATGGAAAGCGAGCTTGCCGAGCGGCTTTGTGCCCTCTTCCCCCAGGTGGAACGGGTGCGCTTTACCAGCTCAGGCACCGAGGCTGCGATGTCGGCGATTCGCCTGGCACGTGGCTACACCAAGCGCGACCGCATCATCAAGTTCGAGGGCTGCTATCACGGCACAGCGGACAGCCTGCTGGTGAAGGCCGGTTCGGGTGCGCTTGCGTTCGGCACACCCAGCTCGGCGGGCGTCCCGGCTGATCTTGCTCAGCACACCTTGGTCGCCCAATACAACGATCTGGCGAGCGTGGAGGCGCTGTTTGCCGCGCATCCTGACAGCGTCGCCTGCGTGATGGTCGAGCCCATGCCGGGCAACATGAACCTGATCCGTCCGGCACCTGGCTTTCTCGAAGGACTGCGCACGCTCTGCACGCGTCACGGTGCGCTTCTCATTTTTGACGAGGTGATGAGCGGGTTCCGGGTGGCACTTGGCGGCGCGCAGGAGGTGGTGGGCATCCAGCCCGATATGAGTGCATTCGGCAAAGTGATCGGTGGCGGTATGCCGGTGGGGGCGATTGGCGGGCCGGCTGCGATCATGGAAATGATGGCGCCACTGGGGCCGGTCTATCAGGCGGGCACGCTATCCGGTAATCCGATCGCGATGGCAGCGGGTCTTGCTACGCTCGACCTGATTTCCGCACCCGGATTTTTCGCAACGCTCCATGCGCGGTGCGGCCAACTCGTTGACGGACTCAATGCGGCGGGTCGCGAAGCGGGCGTGCCCTTCAGCGCTCAGCATCAGGGCGGCATGGCCGGGCTTTATTTCCGCGCGACGCCGCCCAGCAGTTTTGCCGAAGCGCAGCAGCAGGACCTCGATCGCTTCAAACGCTTCTATCACCTCATGCTGGAGGCAGGCGTGTACCTGCCCCCTTCGCCGGTGGAGGCCTTTTTCTTCTCAAGCGTGCACAGCGACGACGATATCGCGCATACGGTGGCCGCGGCACGGCGCTCGCTTGCGGCGGTGGCCTGAGGCGTTCCAACCGTCGGACAATCCCGCGCGATGGTGTGCGATGCGTTCGCGCGGGGGCGGGCCTGCTCGCGGGGCTGTGCAGGTCCGGGTGGCCGTTGAATCGTCAGGCTGCTCTAGGATAGATACCGGGCGCTGGGAACAGTGCGGCGCCCGCGCCCAGTGCTTCTTCGATGCGCAGCGCCTCGTTCCATTTCGCCATCCGCTCGGAGCGCGCAAAGCTTCCAACTTTCAGTTGCGGCACACCCCAGCCCACGGCCAGGTGAACGATGCTCACGTCTTCGGTTTCTCCCGAGCGCGCTGACACAATCGCTCCCCAACCCTCGGCCTGCGCCGCACGCCATGCGGCAAGGGTTTCTGAGACGGTGCCGATCTGATTGGGTTTGAGCAGCGCCGCGTTACAGCAGCCGCTCCGCGCAGCCTCGCGGATGCGGGCTGCGTCGGTCACCAGAAAATCATCGCCCACGATCTGCACGCGTGCGCCGCAGCGCGCGGTAAACGCACGCATGCCCTCGACATCGTTTTCGGCGAAGGGGTCTTCCACCGAGACGATCGGATAGGCGTTGATCCAGGCGGCGAGCAGGTCGCCGAAGGCTTCGCGATCGAGCTTTCGGCCGTCAAGCTTGAGGCTGTAGTGGTGACCATCGAAAAACTGCGTGGCGGCCACATCGAGTGCAATCGCCACCTGGCCGGGCGCGGACAGACCGGTGTCTTCAATGGCGCGGGTGAGCGTTTCGATGGCCGCTTCGTTCCCGTTGAAATCGGGCCACCAGCCCCCCTCATCGGCCACGCCGTAGATCGAGCCGCGGGCGGCCATACGGGCGCCTGCCGCGTGATAGACCTCGGCGGTCCATTCGATGGCTTCGGCAAAGCTGCGTGCGCCAGGTGCGACCAGCAGAAAATCCTGCAGATCGACACGTGCGCCTGCATGAGCGCCGCCACCAAAGATCTGTACCTCGGGAAGAGGGAGCCGGGGTGCGGTGCCCGCAGCCCGCTCTCGCGCGAGGTGCTGCCAGAGCGGAACGCCGGCTGCCTGCGCGGCAGCCTGTGCGGCGGCGAGCGACACGGCCACGATGGCATTGGCGCCCAGGCGGCCTTTGTTCGCGGTGCCATCAAGTGTGATCATGGCCTGATCGATAGCCGACTGGTCCTCCACCGGCAGGCCTTTCAGCGCCTGCGCGATCGGGCCGTTGGCGTTGGCAACCGCCTGACTGACATCGAGCCCGCGAAGCCGGCGACCCCCATCGCGCAGTTCGCGCGCTTCACCCGAGCCGGTGGACGCACCAGCAGGCGCGATGGCGCGGCCTGCGCCGCGTACGGTATGGACTTCGGCCTCCACCGTGGGGCGGCCGCGCGAATCCCAGACCCGACGGGCCAGGACCTGGGTGATGGGTGTTGTCATGACGAGATCTCCGTGCGCCACGCGTGCGCGAGGGCAGACAGCTGCACCAAGGGGCTGGCGAGCAGCTGGCGGGCCACGCGACGAACCGGTTCGCGCTGGGTGTCGGTGGTGAGGTATTCAACCGGTGATTTGCCATCCACCCGGGCAAGTAGCAGACCGGGAAGCAGTGCCGCCGCACGGGCCTCGAGATCGGCCGCGGGCTCCCACTGAACGCGGGCGAGGTAGGCGTTTGACAAGGTGTGGAAGCAATCAAGAAAGCGCGGCGCTGCCTCGGGCACCCACAGGCACTTGAGCAGCAGATGGTTGAGACAGAAGGCGAGATCGAACGCGGGGTCGCCATACCAGGCGCATTCGGCGTCGAGGAAAACCGGGCCTTCCGGACCGCAGAGAATGTTTTTCGGGCTGATATCGCCATGTACCAGCGCGCGGTGCGTACCCGCCGTGGTACGGACGAGCGCATGCAGGGCTTCGGCCCGATCGGGATGGCGGATTGCGGTGGCCTCCAGATAAGGCGCGAGCCGCAACGCGTGAAAGAACGAATCGGTATCGAACTGCTCGGCGAGATCGGGCCGGTGAGCGGTCGCGCGGTGGATATCGGCGAGGGCCCGGCCCACCTGGGCGGCAAAGGCAGACACTGCCACGCCACGGCTCAGTTCCTGTTTCCAGACCGGATAGCGTCCGGGCTCGAGATAGTCCATCACGAAAAGCTGATCGGTTGCGCTATCGGCGATCAACGCTGGTACCGACCGGGGCTGGATGGCGGCCACGGTTTGCAGCCACAGGAACTCGTAACGGTTGCGCTCCACCGGCGCTTCCCAGACCTGACTGACCTTGAGCCGCGCGAGTGCGCGCTTGACACATACGGGGCCCGAGGGCAGGTCGACGCGCCAAATGTCAGAGGACACGCCACCGGCGAGCGGCGCGAGCGTGACCGGCTCACCCGCCCTAAGCAGACCGAGGCGGATGAGCGCGGCAGTGAGGTCGGCAGCGGGCTGCGCGAGAGGATCGCTGCCCGCCATCGTTCGATCAGACCCGCTCGAAGACCGCGGCGATGCCCTGGCCACCGCCGATGCACATGGTAACCAGAGCGTATCGGCCCTGAATGCGCTGCAGTTCGTAGAGCGCCTTCACTGTGATGACCGCCCCCGTGGCACCGATCGGGTGACCGAGCGAAATGCCAGACCCGTTGGGGTTGACCTTGGCCGGATCGAGATCGAGTTGGCGCGTGACGGCCAGGGCCTGCGCGGCAAACGCTTCGTTGGCCTCGATGACATCGAGGTCGGTGGTGCGCAGTCCCGCACGATCGAGCGCCTTGCGCGAGGCCGGCACCGGGCCGATGCCCATGACCGCGGGGTCGACGCCTGCGTGCGCGTAGGACACCAGTCGCGCAAGCGGCTTCAGGCCGCGGAGCTCGGCGGTGCGTCGCTCCATGAGCACGACCGCGCCGGCGCCGTCGTTGATGCCCGACGCATTGCCCGCGGTGACCGTACCGTTTTCGCGCTGGAACACGGGCTTCAACTTCGCCATGTCCTCAATCGATGCATCGGCGCGGAAATGTTCGTCGGCATTGAACATGACCGGCCCTTTACGCGATTTGAGCTCGATATCGAGGATCTGGTCGCGGAAGTAACCACTCTTGACCGCATGGGCAGCACGCCGATGGCTTTCGACGGCGAGCGCATCCTGGTCTTCGCGGCTGATTTGCCACTGCTTGGCCACGTTCTCGGCGGTGACACCCATGTGGATGCGACCGAACGGGTCGTGAAGCGCGCCGGTCATCATGTCGAGCAGCTGTCCGTCGCCCATGCGCTGGCCCCAGCGTGCAGTGGGCAGGATGAAAGGCCCGCGGCTCATGACTTCGGCGCCGCCGCCGATCGCGACATCCGCGTCACCCAGCATGATGGTTTGTGCCGCGCTCACAATCGCCTGCAGGCCCGAGCCGCACAGACGGTTGAGCGTGAGCGCCGGCGTGTCTTTCGAAAGGCCGCCTTCGATGGTGGCCACACGCGCGAGGTACATGTCGCGCGGTTCGGTGTTCAGCACGTGCCCGAACACCACATGTTGCACGTCATCGGCGCCCAACGAGGCCCGCCGGCAGGCTTCCCGCAGTACGGCTGCGCCGAGCTGGGTGGGGGTTTGATCCTTGAGGCTGCCGCCGAATGTGCCAATGGCGGTACGAACCCCGCTCACCACAACCACTTCACGAGTCATGACGCATTTCCCTTTAGACAAACCCGAGATGCTAGCGCAGCCGGCTGAAGCAAGTCTTGCGAGGCCGGCTGCGCGCCGGTTTACTTCACCCGGCCGGTCTTGAGGTAGAACGCACGCTCTGACTCTGCGTACGCATTGATGTCGCGCGCAACATCGGTCGATTTACTCAGCGCTTCATCGAAAAACACTCCGGCCTTGGAATACTCGGCGATCAGCTCGGCGTCTTTCATCGCGGTGCTGATGGCTGCACTCAGATAGGCCTTGCGATCGGCGCCCGTACCCTTGGGCACCACCGCATAGCGCACCACCTGCCAGGTATATTCCTTGGCGCCCAGCTGTTCATTGAAGGTGGGAAGGTTTTTCATGTGCGGCAGCCGCGCATTGGCCGCGACCGCCACGGGTGCCACCTTGCCCGCCTCCGCGAGGCCACGGAATTCGGCGACAAAGCCCTGCGCCAGATCCACATTGCCGCCCGCGAGGGCGTTGATGCCCGCGCCGCCACCCTGGAAGGGCACGCGCAGGAACTTGGCACCGGTGTTCGCCTCGATCTGCTCCACCAGGTACTCCCACATGGTGCCAGGCACGGTGGCAATCCGGATGGTGTTGGGCTTGTCCTTGGCGATCTGCATGATCTCCTTGAGCGACTTGCCCTTCAGTGCGCCATCACCTTGCACCAGCCAGATCAGGGCGTCGCTGTTGATGTAGCCGATGGGCTCGAGGTCGGCGAGCGACCACTTGCCCTGGGCGCGAAGAATCGCATCACCCCAAAGCAGGTTCGCCACAATGCCCACGGTGTAGCCGTCGTTCTTTGCCTGCGTAGCGAGGAAGGTGTGGCCCACCATGCCGCCGCCGCCGGTACGGTTATTCACCAGGATCTTGTCGCCGCTCACCTTCTCGACATATTTCGCAAGCAGCCGCGCGGTGACATCCATGCCGCCACCGGCCGGATACACCACGGTGTATTCGATCGGCTGGTTGGGGAAATCCTTGGGCTTCAGTTTGGCCACCGCCGGATCAGCCGCGAGCGCCGGGGTTGTGAGCCCTGCCGACAGCAGGAGGCCGGCCAGTACTTTCAGGGAATGACGTTTCATGAGTCTCCTCGCTTGGTCTTGAACTGCCGAATCACCATGAGCACCAGCAACAGAAGGCTGGCGGCGACCAGTCCGGCGCTTACCGGTCGCTGGAAAAGAATCATCGCACCATCGACCGACATCGTCATGGACTGACGGAGCGACTGTTCCAGAAGCGGTGCCAGCACAAAGGCGAGCACGAAGGGGGCGATGTCGTATTCGAGCTTGCGCAGTAGCCAGCCCAGTACGCCGAATCCCAGCATCACCCAGATGTCGAACACATTCTTGTTGGCGGAATAGGTGCCGACCATGGCAAGCAGCACGATGATCGGAAACAGGAACCGGTAGGGAATACGCAGCATCTGTACCCAGAGCCCAATCAGCGGCAGATTGAGTACCAGCAGCATCACGTTACCGATATACATCGCAGCCACCACGCCCCAGAACAGGTCGGGGCGCTGGCTGATGAAGAGCGGTCCGGGCTGAATGCCCTGGATGATGAGCGCGCCCAGGAGGAGCGCGGTGATGGGGTTACTGGGAATGCCAAGCGACAGAAGCGGAATCATGCTGCCCGCTACCGCTGCATTGTTGGCTGACTCTGGTCCCGCCACGCCCTCGATTGCGCCTTTGCCAAAGCGCTCGGGCTCGCGTGCGATGCGTCGCTCCATGGCGTAGGACATGAACGATGCGGTGATGGGGCCGCCGCCCGGAACGATGCCCAGGATGAAACCCAGGCCACTGCCGCGCAGGATGGGGGCAAACGATGCCTTCCAGTCGGCCCAGGTTGGCAGCAGCTTTCTGATGCGTTCCGCGACCAGCGTGTTCTGCACGATTCGTTCGACGTTCAGCAGAATTTCGCTGATGCCAAAGAGCCCGATCACCACCGCAAGCAGTTCAACGCCGGCAGTGAGGTTGGTGATGCCGAAGGTGAAACGCTCATTGCCGTTCACCATGTCCATGCCAACCGAAGACAGCAGGAACCCAAGCGCGATCATGAGCAGGCCCTTCAGCTTCGAGCCAGTGATCATGAAGAGCGTGCAGACGAGCCCCAGCGCCATCAAACCGAAATTTTCGGGGGGCCCGAAGCGGATGGCGATGGCAGCCAGCGCTGGGGCGAAAAAAGTGAGCACGACCAGGCTGAGCGTGCCTGCTATGAATGAGCCGAGCGCAGCCATGCCGAGCGCGGCACCGGCCCGGCCCTGAAGCGCCATCTGATGACCATCCAGACAGGTGATGACCGAGGCGGCCTCGCCCGGGATGTTGACCAGGATTGAGGTGGTCGAGCCGCCATACATTGCCCCATAGAAAATGGCGGCGAGCATGGCCAGCCCGGCAATCGGGCTCAGCGTGAAGGTGACCGGCAAGAGAAGCGCGAGTGCCGCAAGGGGACCAAGCCCCGGCAGCACACCGACCATCGTGCCGATCAGGCTCCCCAGAAAGCAGTAGTAGAGGTTGGCCGGCGTCAGCATGACGCTGAACCCCATGGCAAGACCCGAGAGTGCGTCCATGTTGGTTTACCAGCCCCAGGGGCCGCGCGGCAGCGGCATGCCAAGCAGTCGGCCGAAGATGAGGACGATCGCGGCGATCGACCCGACGGTGAGCAGCACCGTTTCCAGCCAGGAGGCGCGGTCGATGGTTCGGAGAAGCACCGGCATGGCGATGGCAGCAGCCGCCACGAAGCCGATGCGGTCCATGCCGACGGCCATCAATGCGATGCCCAGTGCAACACCCGCCGCGCGAAGCCCGGAGCCTGCGTCTGGCCACTGCGGATCCCTCGCGGCGCTGCCTCGGCTCGCCATCAGCGTGAGGCCCAGACAGGCAATCGCGCAGGAGGCGATGAACGGGAAAAGGCCGCTCTCCGGCCCCGATGGTCCGCGTAGCCCCAGCGTCCATGAATGCCAGGCACCACCGCTACCCAGCAGGATCCAGAACAGGTTGAGAAGGCGTTCGACCACGGGCGGGTTCAACCGGCGTTGGGATAAAGGCGCGTGCTCGCGAGCCGTGCGCCTTCGGTCAGCGCGCGCAGCTTCGCCCACACCACATCGGAGGCGACGCGCCCCATGCCTGCTGACGTATCAAAGCCGCAGTCAGTGCCCGCCATGACCTGCTCGGGGCCGCGTACAAAGCCGCTCATCTGCTCGAGCCGGTCGGCGACCACCTCGGGGTGCTCGATGAAATTGGTGAGCACGTCGATCACGCCCGCCACGATCACCTGATCGTCCTTGAGCGGCATTCGCTTCAAAACACGCATTTCATGGGCGTGTCGGGCATTGGCAAACGGCAGCACGAAGCCGCCTACGCGGGCCTCACGAATGACGGGCCAGATGAGCTCAAGCGGCACATCGCAGTCGTGTGGGCCTTCGTAGTTGCCCCAGCAGACATGCATGCGAACCCGATCGGGCGGGATGTTGCGGATCGCATCATTGAGCGTTTCAACAACGAGCTCGACGAACTGCAGGAAACGCGCTTCGCCGGCCTCGTGAAATGACACGTGGTGTTCCAGCGCGAGGTCGGGGCAGTCGAGCTGTAGGACGAAGCCGGCGTTGACGATCGCCTCGTATTCGTGGCGTAGCGCCTCGCCCAATGCCCGCAGGTAGGCGCGCTCGCTGTCGTAGTGCTCGTTGCGACAGGCCGCGGCAATGATGCCGGGCGAGGGCGCTGTGAGGAAGGCCTCGACATAGCCAGCGTCGCGGCCCCGAAGCGCCTGCGCGAAATCGCTCGCCTCCACTGAGGCGACGGCAGGGTCGATGTAACGGACTTCGCTCACTACCCGTGGCGGCGCGAAGTTACTCACCGCAGTCCGCCCGCGGTTCTGCTCGTCCATCATCTGGCGGAAGGCGGGATAGCGTTCGACATCGGCGCGGGTCCAGCGTTTCCAGCTGCCGCCAAAGCCCGACATCCGGTGCTGGACGTAGAGGAAAAAGCCCTCGCGCTGCTGCTCGCCGTTGTTGATTACGTCGAGACCGGCCTCGATCTGGCGCTCGACCGAGCGCAGCATGGCGGCGTGGCCTTCAGCGGCAAGCTGTGTCTCGTCAACCGCTTCGCCACGCGCCCGGCGGGCATATAGATCAACCAGCGAGGCGGGGCGGGGCAGGCTGCCGGTGTGGGTGCTGAGGATTCGTTCGGAACTGGTGCGCATCGGGGGTGGGGTGGGCTGCAGAACAGCGCCACATGAAGTGAGCGGGAATGAAAACCGGGCAGAAAAGTAGCAGGGTCTCCGGGTGGTGATGGTTTGTCTGGGCGGCGTCAGGGTGCCGCACGAGCCGGTCTGCGCCGGGTGCGGGCGACTATCGGCGTTCGACCGAAGCTTGTCAATGATGACCGCCCGGACGGTGTACTATCCAGCGCGCTGTGACCGGGATTAACTGGTCTGGCGCTCCATTTGTTCCGTTTTTAGTGCCACCTTCATGACTGCAACGTCTGCTTCACCGCGAGTCACGTTCGAGGCGCTGCGCGATTTCATCCGCGCGGCATTCGTTATCCAGGGCTTGCCTGAGTCCGATGCCGGCCAGGTCGCCACGCTGATGGCTGAAGCCGACCTCCAGGGCTCAGACGGCCATGGCGTGATTCGTCTGCCGCAGTACAGCAGGCGTATCCAGGCGGGCGGCATCAATGTCCGACCCGACATTCGGGTGGTGCGCGAGAAGGCGGCCATGGCGGTGATCGATGGCGATAACGGCATGGGCCATCTGGTGGTGTCGCGGGCTGTGGATCTGGCCATTGCCAAGGCGCGCGAATGTGGCGTGGGCTGGGTGAGCACGCGCTACAGCAATCATGCAGGGCCTGCCTCGCTGTACGCGAGAAAGCCACTCGAGCATCAGATGCTGGGCCTGTATTTTGCCGTGGGCAATGCCAATCATCTGCCGCCCTGGGGCGGGATGGAGATGTTGCTCTCCACCAATCCGATTGCTGCCGCCTTCCCTGCTGGAGATGAGCCGCCCGTGGTGCTCGACATGGCCACCACCGTGGCAGCCTATGGCAAGGTGAAGGCGCGTGCAAAGCGCGGCGAGCCGCTGCCAGTGGGTTGGATGATTGACCGCGAGGGCAAGCCCCTCACCGACGCGACGCGCGCAGGCGAGGGCTTCCTGCTGCCCATTGGTGAGCACAAGGGCTATGGTCTTGCGCTGATGGTGGGGCTCCTTGCGGGCACACTGGGCGGCGCAGCCATGGGTCGGGACGTGATCGACTTCAACGCTGATCATGTCAGCGTCACCAACACCGGGCAGGCGATTCTGGTGCTCGATCTCGCAGCGTTTGGTGATCCGGCGGCCTTTGGCGAGGCGCTTGATGCTCTGATTCGCGATATCCGCGGCTCGGCGCGACTGCCTGGCGTAGAGCGGATCTGGCTGCCTGGCGAGCAAAGCCATCTGAAGCGGGAGGCGGCACGAAAGGCGGGGATTGCACTCGCGCCGTCACTCGTGTCCGAACTCGATCAGCTGGCCGATTCGCTTCGGTTGCCGAGGCTCGCGCGTCTCGGCGAGGCTGGCCCTGTCTGAGCGATGAGCAATCCGAACCAAACAATGATCCGTAGAGGAGCCAAGACGCCATGAGCGCATCCCATTCTCACCGACCGGTGGTGCTGCGGCCCGACCAGATCCAGAGTCATGACCGCGGGGGTGGCGCACGGACCACGCCGCTCGTGATGCCAGGGTGTGGGGCAACCGGTTTCATCAACGGCATCACCGAATTCGCACCCGGCGCGAAGATCGCTTTCCATAGCCACAACTGCGAGGAAAGCGTGATGCTGCTCGAGGGGCATGCGATTCTCGACATCGCTGGCGAGGAGCATGAGTTAAAGCCGCTCGATACCACCTGGATTCCGCCCAATCTGCCGCATCGCTTCCGGAATCTTTCCGAGACGAAGCCGATGAAAATTCTGTGGATCTACGCGTCGGTCACTGCCACGCGCACACTCACCGAGTCGGGTGAAACGAGGCCGATCGCAGCCGAACATCGGGGCTGAGGACGACGGCGGAGGAATGCGGCTGACCGCCGCGGCCGGCAAGCTCACCCGGCGCCCGCCCGTCCGGTCGCCTTCCTCGCCCTCGTCAGTGCAGGGTGGTCCCGCCCGATGCGGTGCGTTTCGGGCGTCGATCGCGAAACAGGGTCTGCATCACACGGGTGGTGCCCAGGATGATCATGTCCTGGCCAATGGAGTGTCCGTACTCCTCGAGCACGTCGAGCGTGACCCGCGCGCCGCTTGCGTTGAGCCGGCGACAAGCCTGCTGGGCGTGAATGACCGGCACCACGCTGTCCAGACCGCCGTGGAGCAGATGAATGGCAGGTGCCATCACCTCACCCTGGCGCGGCGGGGGAATCATCCGGCCGCTGTAGCTCACCGCAATGCCCAGCAGATCCGGCCGACTGCGCGCGAGTTCGAGCGCGAGCGTCGCGCCTTGCGAAAATCCGATGACGAGCGTGGACTCACCGCCCACGCCCGTTGTCTGTTGCAGCATCTCGATGCGTTCTGCCACCTGACGACCGGCTTGGGCGATACGTGGGGCGAGCGTGTCGGCCGGTCCCAGACCATCGAACCAGTCACCACCCGAGCCAATGCTCGCCGGGCGCAGCGCATGAAGAATCGCGCCGGTGGCTCCCGGAAACTTGAGCATCCAGGCAATCGCAACGGGGGCAAACCGTTCAGCGCTTGAACCGGCGCCGTGCAGAAAGACAATCAGTCGGCGCGGTGCGGTAGAGGAAATCGGCGGAAGTTCGAGCCAGAGCGCTTCGGCCTCTGGCATCTCGCCCGGCGGGGCACTCAATGCAGCGCTCACAGGATGAGGGTACCGATCCACCAGGCAATCGCCGCCATGATGGCTGACGCGGGAATGGTGATCACCCAGGCCCAGACGATGCTGCCCGCGAGCCCCCAGCGGACCGCAGAAAATTTCTGCGATGAGCCCACACCCACGATTGCACCGGTAATGGTGTGCGTGGTGGATACGGGGATGCCGAAGCTCGATGCGATGAAGAGCGTGATGGCGCCGCCCGTCTCGGCGCAAAAACCGCCCACGGGCTTCAGCTTGGTGATTTTCTGGCCCATGGTCTTCACGATCCGCCAGCCGCCGAACAGGGTGCCGAGTCCGATGGCCAGATAGCACGACAGCACCACCCAATAGGGCGGCGCTGATGCGCCCGGCGCGACCGAGCCGGCGGCGATCAGGAGCAGCCAGATGATGCCCATGGTTTTTTGCGCGTCGTTACTGCCATGGCCCAGGCTGTAGAGGCCGGAGGACACCAGCTGTAGCCGGCGGAACCAGCGGTCGCTCTGGCGCGGGGTGACATTGCGCATCGTGTTGGCCACCAACAGCATGAGAAGCGCGCCCAACAGAAAGCCCAGCGTGGGCGACACCAGAATGAAAATGGCGGTTTTCATGATGCCCGAGGTGAGCAACGGGCCTGTGCCGGCCTTCGCGAGGATCGCGCCGATCAGCCCCCCGATCAGTGCATGCGATGAACTCGAGGGGATACCGAACCACCAGGTAATGACGTTCCAGGTGATGGCGCCGACCAAGGCGCCAAAGATCACGATATGGTCCACCACAGCCGGATCGACAATCCCTTTGCCGACCGTTGAGGCCACCTTCAATTCAAAGAAAAAGAGTGCGATGACATTGAAAAACGCCGCCCACACCACCGCCTGGTAGGGCTTGAGTACCCCGGTTGACACGATCGTCGCGATGGAATTGGCCGCGTCATGAAAACCGTTCATGAAATCGAACGCGAGCGCCAGAATCACCAGGAACACCAACACGGTGAAGCTGAACTGAAGCGTGGTCATGGTGCGTGGGCGCCTGCGCTCAGGCGTTTTCGAGGACAACGCCCTCGAGCAGATTGGCGACGTCTTCGCACTTGTCGCTCACCGCCTCAAGCAGTTCATAGATCTGCTTGAGCTTGATCAGCTGGCGCACGTCGCTCTCATCGCGAAACAGTTTTGACATGCCGGCGCGCATCACCCGATCGGCGTCCGACTCGAGCTGATCGATCTCGCGGCAGAGCTTCAGGATGGCCTCGGCGTTGTCCATCGAAGGCAGCATGCGCACGGCCATCTGGACGCGCTTGCAACACATTTCGTTGAGCTCGGAGAGTTGCTGCGCCTCGGGCGTGATGCGTTGCAGGTCGTAGAGCATGGCCGATTCAGCCACATCCTGGATCAGATCCAGGATGTCGTCCATATTCGAAATGAGCTTGTGGATGTCGTCGCGGTCGAAGGGGGTGACGAAGGTCTTATGGAGCAGCGCGACCGTTTCGTGGGTGATGCGATCGGCGTTTTTTTCAACCAGATCGATCCGGTCGATGTGCGTGCGCCGGCTGGCCACGTCGCCGTACTGGCGCATCAGTTGGGCCAGCGCCTCGCTGCCGGCAATGATCTCGTCGGCATGCCGGTTGAAGAGGTCGAAGAATCTGCCCTCGCGGGGCATCAGTCGTCCAAACATCGCGTTTTTCCGTTGGTGTCCACGCTATGGGATCGTGCGATTTTTCTGTCGCGGGCTCGCTGCGTCGGGTCGTTCTTGCCAGGGGGCAGACCCAGGGCGTTCGGCACAGTGCAAGAGCCGGGCGAAGGTTATCAGAAAGCGTTTGGCTGCCAGTGTCAGGACTGATCCGGATCAGTTCGGGTTAGGACGGGCGCCGCTTCGGCGCAGCAGGCAATCGAGGTAGGCGGCTCCATCGGGTGGGCGGTGGTTCCGCTGAGACTCCCAGAGCACCTGGCCCAGGCATTCCATGACCTCGTGCGCGGCTGCATGTTCATCACCCAGATGACTCGCCAGACGCTGCCAGGCCTCGCGGATGCCCTTGGGCTGGTCGATCGACAGCTGTTCGGCGATCGCCAGATGCATCGAGAGGTGAAGAAAGGGATTGCTGCGCCCATCGGCGGCGTCAAACCGCTGCTCAAGCGCCTGCTCCGGATGATCGAGAACGGCGTGATATTCGGGATGCACGCCAATCCAGTCGGAGGCGATCGACTCCAGGGGCGTAAGCGGCTCGCCTGCGATACGTTTTCTTTGTGTTTCGCAGAAGAACCGGCGTACATCATGCTGCGACGGATCAAACATGGGGTCCTCCCGGGCTAGCTGGCGGCAGGCGCCTCGGTCTTGCGGCGGAATTCGCAGTCATCGTGAATCAGGCAGCGCCAGCATTCAGGTTTGCGGGCTTTGCAGACATAGCGCCCATGCAGGATCAGCCAGTGATGAGCATCCTGGCGGAACTGTTCGGGCACCAGCCTCGTCAGTCGGTCCTCCACTTCAAGCGGCGTGCGGCCGGGCGCGATGCCGGTGCGATTGGAGACCCGGAAAATGTGGGTGTCGACCGCGATGGTGGGCTGACCGAAGGCCGTATTCAGCACCACGTTGGCGGTTTTTCGTCCGACACCTGGGAGCGACTCAAGCGCCTCACGATCATCGGGGACTTCGCCACCATGGTGTTCGATCAGAATCGCGCAGGTCTGGATCAGGTGCCTGGCTTTTGAGCGAAAGAGGCCGATGGTGCGGATGAACTCGCAGACGCCGGTTTCGCCGAGCGCGAGAATCGCCGCCGGCGCCCGGGCCACTGCGAATAGCTTGCGGGTGGCGAGGTTCACGCTGCGGTCGGTGGCCTGAGCCGATAGCAACACCGCCACCAGCAGTTCGAACGGGCTCGAATATTCGAGTTCGGTGGTGGGGTGTGGGTTGTTCTGCTGCAACCTGCTGAAGATCCGAATGCGCTTGTCGCGGTTCATGAGCCGTTCTCGTGCTTCGGCGGGTGCGCTGATGCCCGGCTGGCTGCGCGCTCGCGTGCGCGGGCGATCGCCGCTTCGATGGCCGCGCGTTTGCGAGCGGTTTCGCTGGTGGGGGGCTCGGTCTGTAGGGCCTCAAGCTTGGTGGTTGCGCGTGCGGCAAGTCGGCGGTCGCGCTCGGCGGCCACCCGCAACAGACGGCTTGCACGCGCCTCATGCCGCGCGCGGGCCGCGCGCGCGTCGGCGTCGCTCCAGATTGGCAGGGGTTGCGCAGTGAGTGGCTCCATCACAATACAGTCGACCGGGCACGGTGGCACGCACAAATCACATCCGGTACAGAGTTCGGTGATCACCGTGTGCATGCGCTTGGGCGCGCCGATGATGGCGTCGACCGGACAGGCCTGGATACACTTGGTGCAGCCGATGCAGTGTTCGGGTTCGATGCGGGCGACCGTTCGCGGACCTTCGCTGCCGCAAGCGGTATCGAGCGCAATCGGCGGGGTGTTCAGCAGGTGCGCCAATCGGGCGATGCCGGCTGCCCCACCGGGCGGACAGCGGTTGATGGGCGCGTTCGCGGTAGCGATGGCTTCGGCATAGGGTCGACAGCCCGTGTAGCCGCAACGCCTGCATTGCGTCTGCGGGAGCAACGCGTTGATCGCCTCGACCGACGGGCGCATGGCGAGACAGCCCGCGAGCTTGAACGACGCGCGCTAGCCGCGCGCGGCGCCTCGCCCGCGGCGCTCATGCTCGGTGATGAAGCTGCGCACCTCGGGGTAGATTTTTTCGCG
>CAIPNM010000115.1 GCA_903866395.1 uncultured bacterium | reverse complement strand
TTCAACCCGTCGGGCAATCCGCTCGCCCCCACGCTCAAAGTTTGCGGCAACCCTGATACGGTCAAACGCTGGTCGGACGGAATTGACGTGGCGCTGGTCGATTTGATCGAAGGTCGGATCGATCTCGATGAAGCGAGTGACCGGGTGTTCTCAGCGGTTCTTGAGGTGGCCGGTGGTGCCCGGCCCCACACCGAGTCGTGGGGCGAGGGTCAGTTCATCATCCCGCGCCTGCTCCCAACCTTCTGAGCCCGCGGTGACGGGGGGCGCCGTTATCGCGGTGCGAGCGCGGCCCCATCCCGCCTCGGTCACCATGTCCACAGCCCGATGGGGGCGATGACGTTCGCGCAACCGCGCGCCGGTTAGCCTTCCCGCTTTTCGGAGGTTCGTCGTGCGCCGTTCCATTCTTATTATCGCGAGTCTCATCGGGCTATCTTCACCTGGGCCCGCGCTGTCGCAGCCATTTCCCACCCGGCCGGTCAGTCTGGTGGTGCCTGCCCCACCCGGCGGTATCGTCGACTCCACAGCCCGCATGGTGGCCGACCCCATGGGACGGCTCCTGGGTCAGCCGGTTGTGGTGGATAACCGTGGCGGCGCGAGCGGCAATATCGGCTATGCCCATGTGGCGCGTGCCACGCCAGACGGCTACACATTACTCACGTCGTATTCGGCCTTTCACCTCGCCAATCCGGTACTGATGCAGGGTCTCAACTGGGCGCACAAGGACTTCGCACCGATCGGCATGGTCGCGGTGGCCACCAATGTGATCGCGGTTCACCCGTCGGTGCGCGCCGAGACACTCGCCGAACTCATCGAGCTTCTGAAGCGCGAACCCAACAAACTGAACTATGCATCACAGGGTAATGGCTCGTTAGCTCACATCGGAACCGAGCTCTTCAAGCTCCAGACCAGCACCCAGATGCTGCACATACCGTATCGCGGCTCAGGCCCAGCCATGCAAGACCTGCTCGCCGGGCAGGTTCAACTCTTCATCACCACACCCCCCTCGGTGATGCAGCATGTGCAGAGCGGCAAGCTGCGCGGGCTCGCCACCACTGGCAAGAACCGGCATCCGGGTCTACCGGCAGTGCCCACCACGGCAGAGGCGGGTCTGGCGGGCTTCGAACTTGAGGGCTGGGTGGCCTTGTTCGCCCCGGCGAACACGCCGGCCGATGCGCTCGCGCGGCTCACGGCTTCGCTTCGTGAGTCGCTCGAGCAGGACGACACGCGCAAGCGCGCTGCGGCCGCTGGCGTCGAAATTCGGTTTGTTGGTCCAGAAGCGCTGGCATCGCTGGTACGATCAGAGTCGGAATCATGGACCCGCGTCATCCGGACGGCGAATATCCGGGCTGATTAGCGCGCCGATCACTCGTTGTAACAGGGAGACTTCGTTGAACGCCAGCCAGACCTCTGTCCATTTCAGTGCCTCGCGCCGGCGCTTTGCCAGCGCATCCGCCGCCACCGCGACCATCGCCGGTTTTCCGGCGATCGTGCGGGCGCAAACCAAGACCATCACCACCACGGCATTTGGCGGTATCTATGAAAAGCACTACCGCACCCACGTCATCGAACCTTGGGAAAAGCGTTCTGGCTTTAAGGTCAACCTGATTACCACGGGCGGCGCCGATCAGTGGCTCACCAGCGCAATTGTCAACAGGGCGCGCCCGGAAATCGACCTGCCGTTCTTGTCGCTGCCCGTCACGCATACCGCCATCCGCACAGATGGCGTGTTTCTCGACTTGGACGAAAAGCTGATCCCCAATGCCAGCCAGATCGATCCACTCTTTTTCGATTATTTCGATCGCAAGGCAATCGGCTTCAACTATGCTCCATTTGGGCTTTTTTATCGTACGGACCAGATCCGCAACGCGCCCAGCAGCTGGAGTGACCTCTGGCGAGCCGAGCATGCGGGGAAGATTCTCCTTCCCGACACGACCTCGGGCGGCGCTGAGGAAACTGTGGTGATCGCTGCCAGTCTCAATGGCGGCGGCGTGACCAACCTCGATCCGGGCTGGGCAGCGCTTCGCAAGCTCAAGCCTGCTGTTCAACGTTTCTTCAAAAACAACAACGAACCCGTCCCAATCCTTCAGCGTGGCGAAGCTGCCATTGGCGCGTGGTACAGCGCACGCGTTTTCATGCTTAAGGACACCGGCGTGCCGGTCGAATTCGTGACACCCAAGGAAGGCGCACCGATCGGCGTGCTGAGCTTTCATGTGGCACGCAACGCCCCGCAGCGCGACGCCGCACTCGATTTCGTCAATTTCGCACTTTCCAAGACACCACAGGAAGGCTTCGGCAACGCGATCGAATATGGCGTGTGCAACCGCGAGGCGGTCTTTACCGGTCGGGCACGCGAGCGCGTCACGCCGCACAGCCAGTTGATGCGCATCGATTGGCGAAAGGTCGACATCGCAAAAATCAGCGAACGCTTCCGCCGGGAAATCACCAGCTGATCCGGGCATGGCCGCAGAGCGGATAGCAGCCCCCGACTCAACCTGGCTTGCACTGCCGGCGATACTGCTGATTGCAGCATTCGTCGCAGTGCCCTGCCTGGGGTTGCTACTTCTCAGTCTGTCCACAGGTTTCCGGCCGGGGGACGGGTGGGAGACGCTCCTGTCCGGGCCTCTGGGGCTCGATCACTACCGGCGATTGCTGGGCGATGGATTTGTGCTCGGCAGACTCATCCGGACGCTTGCCGTGAGCGCCGCAGTCACCGCGCTCACGCTCGCCATGGGTATTCCGCTTGCCGTGGCCTGCTGGCAAAGCCGAGGCCCGCTTCGTAACCTGCTGGTGTATGCATCGGTGTTGCCACTTCTCATCAGCGTGGTGGTGAGCGCCTATGGCTGGAGTGTTCTACTCGGGCGAAAGGGGCTTATCAACGAGGCGCTGACGGCTTTGGGTCTGATCAGCCAGCCCCTTAAATTGATGCACTCCGATCTCGGGATCGTGATCGGCCTCACGCATATCCTGCTGCCCTTCATGGTGCTGAGCGTGCTCGCGTCGCTCGAGCGTATTCCACGTGCTTTACTGGAGGCCGCCTCCACCCTCGGTGCCAACCGCTGGCGGACGCACTTGCTCATTACATTGCCACTTGCACGTTCCGGTCTACGAAGCGGTGTCCTGCTGGTGTTTACACTGGCCATGTGTGCATTCGTCACACCCGCAGTGCTCGGCGGAAACGGTACACCGGTCTTTCCTATGGTGATCTATGAACAGTTCTCGGCATCTTTTCAATGGGCCTACGGGGCGGCACTCTCCATCATGTTGCTCATCGTGATGATGCTGCTGGTCGCGGGGTTTCTGGCGCTGTCTGGAACCCGGCGGCCAGCATGAGAAAGCTCGCCGCATTCGTCGGGGTCGTCTGGCTGAGCGCAGTGGTCGGCTTTGTACTCTCGCCGCTTCTCATCGCGCTGGTGGTGGCGTTTTCCGACAGCGAACTGATCGGCTTTCCCATCAGCAGTTACAGCATCCGCTGGTTCGCCGCCGCATGGCAAAAGGAAATTTTCTGGCGCTCGGCACTCAACAGCCTTTGGCTCGCTCTGGCAGCCGTTGCGGTCGCCGGGCCGCTGGGCCTCGCCGCAGCCCTTGCGATTCGCCGCGCGCCTGCGCGGATCGCTCAGCCGGTCGAAACCATTCTTATGCTGCCGCTGCTGGTGCCGGCAATCGTCCTGAGCCTGTCGCTCCTGGTGGCCTCGGTGCTAACCGGCGTAACCGATGCGCCGCTCCGACTTTGGGCTGCCCACAGCGTCGTGGTGCTGCCTTATGTGGTCCGAACATGTCTGGCAAGCCTCGGCAGCATGCCCCGCCAAGTTGAGGAAGCCGCACGCACACTGGGAGCTGACCGCTGGCGCGTCTTTCGCCACATCACGCTGCCGCTGATCAAACCTGGGCTCTTTGCCGGATGCGCCTTCGCATTCATTTTGTCGTTCGACAACGTCTCGGTATCCATGTTTCTCGTGAACCAGAAAACACCCACCCTACCCCTAGCCATCATGAATTACGTCGAGTACAACTTCGATCCCGGCGTGGCGGCAGTGTCCGCCACCATGGTGATCCTGTCGCTGGCGGTAGCCTGGCTGATCGAACGATGGGTTGGCATTCGCAAGGTGCTCGGGTGACTACGTCTGCGCTCAGGTTGGATACCGTTACCAAACGGTTCGGTCGCACCGAGGCCGTGAGCAATCTATCGCTCGAAGTCGCGCGCGGAGAGTTCGTCTCGCTGCTTGGGCCCAGTGGCTGCGGCAAGACCACCACGCTACGCATGATCGCAGGGCTGGAGCGCCCATCGTCGGGAAGCATCCTGATCGCCGGCCATGACGTCTCCACCGTCCCTCCCGATGCGCGCGACATTGGCATGGTGTTCCAGTCACTCGCGCTCTTTCCGCACATGACAGTGGCTGACAACGTTGCATTCGGGCTTCGGATGCGCGGCCGTGCCACCGAGCGGTTGGCCGATACCATCAAAGGGGCGTTGGCAAGCGTTCGCCTTCCAGGCTTCGAGGACCGCTATCCTGAATCGCTGTCGGGTGGTCAGCAGCAGCGCGTGGCGCTTGCTCGCGCGCTCGTCACGTCGCCCGCGGTCCTGCTCCTGGACGAACCGTTCTCCGCGCTCGATCGCAGTCTGCGCGAGGAACTCACGCTTGAATTCGCCGCACTGCTACGCGAAATCGGCGCGACCACTGTGTTTGTCACTCACGATCAGGAAGAAGCTTTCTCAATGAGCGACCGGGTTGCGGTGATTGACGGTGGACGGCTAATGCAGTGTGAGGCGCCGTCCCAAGTCTTTAACCGCCCTGCCAGCGCCAGGGTTGCGCGGTTTGTCGGCATGAGCAACTTGTTGCCCGTCACCTATCAGGCGGACGGAAGAATCCTCTGTCATCTAGGCGAGCTCCCCTATCAGTCAGGCGCAGGAAGTGCGCGCGCAACCCTGGTCGGATTCCGACCGGACGACATCGAATTGGGAGAAAGCGGGTACGGCTCGGCGGGCCTTCGATTTACCGCACGTGTCAGCCGTAGCGTGTTCCGGGGGCGGCAGGTTCAACTCGATCTGGAACCCGAGCGGTGCCCAGACCATCCGCTTCGGATGATGGTCGAATCTGGACGTTCCGTGCCACCCACAGACTCGGTTGAGGTGTTCACAATCGCCCATGAACGCCTGCATCTTATGGAGAGCTAGGTGACGACGAATCGGGTTGAGGGCTTCTGTGCTCCTGGATTCGAGCCCGTGAAGGCGGTTTTCGAAGCTAATTTTTCCGAGCGTGGCGAGGTTGGGGCTGCGCTGGCGATCGCCGTGCGTGGCGAGCCAGTGGTCGACTTATGGGGCGGTATGGCCGACGTTCAAAGCGGTCGCGCCTGGGAATCGGACACGCTTGTCTGCATGATGTCGGTGGCCAAAGGCGTTGTCTCGCTCCTTGTGCATCGACTTGCTGGCCTGGGCGTCATTCATCTGGACGATCCGATTGCACGATGGTGGCCTGAATTCGCAGCGGAGGGAAAGGCGCACATCACCCTGCGCCAGGTACTCGCGCATGTTGCGGGGCTACCGTACGCCGACGATCTGCCGCGCGGTTCGCTCTACGACTGGGTGCGCGTCACCACTGCGCTCGCCGCACAGAAGCCGGCCTTCGTGCCGGGCGAGGTACGCTGCTATCACAGCGCCACCATGGGCTTCATCGCAGGAGAAGTTCTGCGCAGGGCGACGGGCTCTCCCATCAACGAACTGTTGCAGGCTGAGCTCTGCGGGCCTCTGGGCATTGATTTCCGGATCGGACTGACCCTCGCTGAGCAGTCCCGATGCGCAACCATGATCCCCTCACCTGGCAACATTCTGGATATTGCCCGCTCGAGGCCCGATTCGCTGTTTGGCCGGATGTGGTACCCGATCGCAGACGACGAAGACTTCAACAGCCGCGCTTGGCGAAGCGCACTTATCCCATCGGCTAACGGCCACGGCACAGCACGCGGCGTGGCCCGACTCTACAGCGTGGTGGCGAGTGAGCTTGCCTTCGGCGACCCGGGTCCAGTCGAGCCCGCAGCGCTCCGCGCCGGAATCGCCGAACAATGGGCAGGCCGCGAGCACAGCACTGGCATGTTCTGGCGGCAAGGCCTCGGGTTTTTTCTGAATTGGCCACCCAATCGACCAATGGGTCCGAATCCTGCAACGTTTGGCCACTCAGGGGCGGGGGGCGCCCAGGGCTTCGGCGATCCCGACAGCGGTCTGGGGTTCTGCTACGCACCCAACCGCATGCACAGCGGCATCGACATCGGGCCGCGCGCGACGCCGCTCATCGAAGCAACGTTCGCTTGCCTGACGCGACTGAATTGAGATGAGTAAAGAAAGGAGCCACGGTGCTTCGCGAACGCATTGAAGGAAAATGGATCGACTGTTTCGCCGAGGTGTTCACACGCTGCGGCGTGAGCGCGGGCGATGCGGTGGCGATTCTGTCTGAAACCCAGTCCCGACAGATCAATGTCGAACTGGCCGAACTGGCCCTGCTGTCGATCAAGGCGCGGGCCTTTCACATCACGCTCCCAAGTCCCCGTCTCACCGCACCGGCGCCAGTGCGCTCAACTGGCGCAAGTGATGCGCTGCAGCGCCTGCAGCCGGTGGTATCGGCGCTCGCCGCCTCCACGCTGGTCGTCGACCTCACCGTCGAGGGCCTGCTCCATGCGGCCGAACTACCCGACATCCTGAAAGGCGGCGCACGCCTTCTCATGGTGTCCAATGAGCATCCCGAGACACTCGAGCGGCTTATGCCTTCGTCCGCGCTCGAACCCAAGGTGAAGCTCGGCATGCGCCTGTTGAAGGAGGCGCGCGCCATGCATGTCCAGTCTGACGCTGGCACCGACCTGAGCGTGTCGCTCGCGGGCGCCCGGGTGGGCGGCGTCTGGGGCTATTCCACCCGTCCTGGATCCGTCACGCACTGGCCAGGCGGGCTCTGCCTCGCATTCCCTGCGGCATCGTCGGTGAACGGCGTGCTGGTGATGGCGCCAGGCGATGTCAATCTCACGTTCAAGCGCTACCTCACCGACAGCGTACGTCTGGTGATTGAAGACGATCATGTCACTGCCATCGACGGGCACGGCACCGATGCCGACATGATGCGCGGCTACTTTGAGGCCTGGGGCGATCGCGAAGCCTACGCAGTCTCGCACGTAGGCTGGGGCATGAACCCCGCCGCGCGATGGGACGCCATGACCTTCTACGACCGGCGTGACTTCAACGGCACCGAGCTTCGTGCCTTCGCAGGCAACTTCCTCTATTCCACCGGGGCCAACGAAGTGGCTGGCCGCCACACGTCAGGACACTTTGATCTGCCGGTCCGGGGCTGTACGATCCGGCTGGACGGGCGCGCCATCATCGAGCGCGGCCGCCTGCTGGGTGAACTTGCGTGAGGAGGCATTCGCCCGCCCCCCGCCCGCGACACACGCGGCGGCCCCACCCTTACGAGACGCCCCATCTCTCACCAACGCACCGCTGACCCACCGATTCTCTGACAGAGCACCATGAACGCCCGAACCGACCACGCCTCCGCCCTGCCGCCCCTGCGAGTACCGCGCACACTTTATGACGCCGACCATGAAGCTTTCCGGCAGATGGTCAGGCGCTTCTACGAGGCCGAACTGGTGCCCGGCATGGCTGACTGGGAAGACCAGGGGATGGTGCCCAAATCGATCTGGAAGCGCTTTGGTGACGTCGGTATTCTCGGCGCCGGCATTCCCGAAGCCTATGGCGGCTCAGGCGATGATTTCCGGTTCCTCGCGGTTGCCACCGAAGAGCACTCACGCGTGGGTCTGGCTGCGCCCGCGTTCGAACTTCACACCGGGATCGTTGCGCCCTATCTGGTCCATCACGGCACCGATGAGCAAAAGCAGCACTGGCTCCCCCTGCTCGCGTCGGGCGAAGCCGTTGCCTCGATCGGCATGACCGAGCCTTCCTCTGGCAGCGACCTGGCGGGGGTGCGCACCACTGCGGTTCGCGATGGTGATTCCTATGTCATCAACGGCTCGAAGATCTTCATCACCAATGGCATCGTCGGCGATCTGATCGTGCTGGTCACCAAGACTGATCCGGCACGCAAAGCCAAAGGCGTATCACTCTTTCTGGTTGACACCTCGCTGCCCGGCTATCGCAAGAGCCGAAACCTCAAGAAGCTGGGCAACAAGGCGCAGGACACCGCCGAACTCTTTTTCGACAATGTCCGCGTACCGGCCTCCAGCATGCTGGGCGAAGAGCACGGCGGCTGGAAAGTGCTCATGTCGGAACTGGTGCAGGAACGCATCCTGGTGGCAGTGCGGGCCGCTTCCACCTGCGAGGCTGCGCTCGAGGCCACGATCCGCTATGCCAAGGATCGCAAGGCTTTCGGCCAGTCGGTGTTCGATTTTCAGAACACGCGTTTCCAACTCGCGAGCTGCGCCACCAAAACCCAGGCGCTCAGAATCTTCACCGACCGCTGTATTGAGCTTCATGTGCGGGGCGAGCTCGACATGCACACCGCCGCGATGGCAAAGCTCTATTCCACCGAAGTGCAGGATGAAGTGCTCGACGCCTGCCTGCAGCTCCATGGCGGCAACGGTTACATGTGGGAATACCCCATCGCCCGCATGTGGGCTGATGCGCGGGTTCATCGCATCTATGCCGGGACCAATGAAATCATGCGCGAAATCATCGGACGAGCGCTTTAGATCCTGCTCACGTCAACGACTGATTCGTCACCAGTGTCTTGGTACTGATCACCCTCGCCATTCCAGCGATCCGCCGCGGCAGCGATGGCGGACTCCGCATCCGCGAGTAAGCTCACGCGCCCTCTTTCTGAAGGATTCATGATGACGCTTCCCAAAACCATGCGACACGCTGACCACGGCTCAGGCGGCGGCCCTGAGGCCATCCGTATCGTTGAAGGTCCTGTCCCGATTCCTGGCGCAGGACAGGTGCTGATCAAGGTTGCCTATGCCGGCGTGAACCGGCCCGATGTCGCCCAACGGTCAGGAAGCTATCCACCTCCGAAAGACGCATCGCCTATCCTGGGTCTGGAGGTCGCTGGCGAGGTGGTAGCAGTGGGCGACGGCGCGGCGCGATGGAAGGTCGGTGATGCGGTGTGCGCGCTGGTACACGGCGGCGGATATGCCGACTATGTGGCCGTACACAGTACACACTGCCTGCCCATTCCGGAGGGCTGGTCGCTCCGAGACGCGGCATCGCTTCCCGAAACGTTCTTTACGGTCTGGGTGAATGTGTTCGAAACGGGTCACTTGAGCGCGGGAGAATCCATTCTCATCCACGGTGGCTCAAGCGGTATCGGCTCGACCGCCATTCAACTGGCCAAGGCCTTTGGCGCCACCGTCTACACCACCGTCGGCTCCGCAGACAAAGCGCAGTTCTGCCTAGCCCTGGGTGCCGACCACGTGATCAACTATCGCGAGGCCGATTTTCATGCCGAGGTCAAACGCATCGCCGCGCCACGCGGTATCAACATGGTGCTCGACTATATCGGCGGCGACTACCTGAAAAAGAATGTCGATCTATTAGGCATGGATGGCCGGCTGATCCAGCTCGCGTTCATGCAGGGGCGAGAGGCGATGCTTGATCTGGGCCCCATTCTGATGCGGCGGGTCGTCATCACCGGATCAGCGTTGCGGCCGCGAACCACCGAGCAAAAGGCCGTGATCGCACAGGGTCTGGAAGCCCGGGTATGGCCGCTCCTGGCCGCGGGAAAAATTCGGTCAGTGGTCAACGCCGAGTTCACGCTCAACGAAGCCGCCCAGGCGCATCGTCTGATGGAATCCTCCGCGCATCTTGGAAAGATCGTGCTGCGCATTGGCTAACGTACGGTGATGTCAACCCCGACCCCACTGCCATCGCCCGACACGCTGGCCGGGCTTTATGCACGCGCCTGTCGCTGGCGCGGATCGCTCGAACTCTTTACCGACTCCACCGAGCGAATCTCAGGGCGGCAGGCCTGGCAGGCAAGCCTCGCCATTGGCGGCGCATTAGCTGCCCGAGGGCTAGCGGCAGGCGACCGAATTGCATTCCTATGCAAACCATCGGCCAGGCATGCGCTCGCCTGGTTTGGTGCATCGCTCGCGGGCGGCGTGTCATGCAGCCTGCATGTTCGCGAAACCCCAGAGCGGCTTGGCGAGACTCTGGCCTGGCTGGGCGCTGGCGCGCTGGTTCACGACGCCGACCTCGCTTCGCTTGCAGCAAACGTACTCAGCCACGCCAAACGCCACGGACACACTTCACTTGGGCTCAGCCTGGGGAATGCAAACGATGGCAATCCCGGATGGGAGACGCTGCTTGCCGCACCGCCCGCGAACCCGCTGGCGCTCAAGCCCGATCAACTGGCTGCGATCATTCTGTCCTCGGGTTCAACCGGACGCCCCAAGGGTGTCATGCACACACAGCGCACCTTGGCCGAAAATGCCAAGGCTGGGCAGGTGCTCTATGGCACGGTCACCACTCGCGATGCAGCCCTCGTGATGATGCAACCGTCCTTTGCCGCCTGGGTCAATGTCGTGGTGCCTTATGTGGCGGGCTGCGGCAAGGTGGTCTTTGGCGACGCCTTCACGCCAGGGGGATTTCTTGAATCGATTGCGCGTGAGCGCATCACCATGGCGCCCGCAGTCCCCACCATGTGGCGCATGATGTTCGCCGAGGACATTGCCCGCTACGATCTCTCATCGATCAAAAATGTGTCCATTTCGGGTGAGCCCCCTTCACGAACTGATCTTGAGCGGATCTACGCCCAGGTCTCCAAGGGCATCTCGAGCTTCTATTCCTCAAGCGAGGCGGGAACGGGCGGCGCAGTGCTTGCCACTGAGGCCGATACGCTGGGCATCGGTCGAGCGTCGGGCGGCAAGCCCGACACCACCGGCCGCCCAGTGGTCGGCGCCGATATCCGGATCGTCGACCCCGATGGCGATTTTCACGATCAACTGCCGCCTGGGGAGATCGGAGAGATTCTGGTCTCAGGGCCGTCGCTTGCCGTGGGTTACTGGCAGGACGACGCACTCACGCGAAAGCGTTTCCGCGATGGCTGGTGGCGATCGGGCGACATGGGCTATGTCGATGCCGATGGCGATCTATTCGTGCTGGGCCGCACCGATAACGTGATCAATACGGGCGGGATGAAGGTGCATGGGGAAGAGGTGGAGCGCGCGCTGCTACGGCACCCTGCGGTCGCTCAGGC